>JANOJK010000751.1:0-3603 GCA_031408165.1 Acidobacteriota bacterium
AGGATCCCGAACAGGGGATACAGCAGCCCCGCCGCGACCGGGACGCCGACGGCGTTGTAGACGAACGCCAGGAAGAGATTCTGGCGGATATTCCGCATCGTGGCGCGGCTCAACCGACGCGCCCGCGCAATCGCGCGGAGGTCGCCCTTGACCAGCGTGATGCCGGCGCTCTCGATGGCGACGTCGGTCCCCGTCCCCATCGCGATCCCGACGTGGGCCTGCGCGAGCGCGGGCGCGTCATTGATGCCGTCGCCCGCCATCGCGACCACGCGTCCCTCCCCTTGCAGCCGCAGAATGGCGGCCCGCTTCTGGTCCGGCTGGACCTCCGCGATCACCTCGTCAATCCCCAACTGGCGGGCAACGGCGTGGGCGGTGGCAGCACTGTCGCCGGTGAGCATGACGATGCGCAGCCCCTCTTCGTGCAGAAGGCGAATCGCTTCCGCGGTGGAGGATTTGATGGGATCCGTCACCGCGATAAAACCGGCGGAGGCCCGGTCCACCGCGATGAAAATCACCGTCTGCCCTTCGGATCTGAGGGCCTCCGCATCGCCGTGGAGCGACGATACGTCAACGCCATTGGCCTGCATGAGCGCCACGTTGCCGAGCAGAACCGACCGGTCGCTGACGACTCCCCTGACGCCCTGTCCGGTGATCGACTCGAAATCGCCGGTCGTCGGAACGGTCACAGACCGCTCGCGCGCGCCGGCGACGATTGCAGCGGCGAGCGGGTGCTCGCTCGCTTGTTCGAGTGCTGCCGCGAAGCCGAGCACCTCCGCCTCCGAGAACGGCGCGCACGGGCGGACCTGCGTCACGCGCGGCTTTCCTTCTGTCAGCGTCCCGGTTTTGTCGACAACGAGGGTGTCGACCTTTTCCAGCTTCTCCAGCGCTTCGGCGTTCTTGATGAGCACGCCGGCGGTCGCGCCGCGGCCGGTACCGACCATGATAGCCATCGGCGTGGCAAGGCCCAGAGCACAAGGGCACGCGATGATCAGCACGGCGACCGCGTTGACCAGGCCGTGAGCGAGGCGGGGTTCCGGTCCCCAGACGCTCCAGATTACAAAGGCCGCCACCGCGGTGACCACGACAGCGGGAACGAAATAGGCGGCCACCCGATCCGCCAGTCGCTGAATCGGCGCGCGGGTGCGCTGGGCCTCGCTGACCATCCGGACGATCTGCGCGAGCAGCGTGTCGGCGCCGACGCGGTCGGCGCGAATCACGAGCGACCCGGTCCCGTTGATCGTCGCACCGGTGACGCGCAGGCCGGCGGTCTTCTCAACCGGAACGGGCTCGCCTGTCACCATCGACTCGTCCACGGCGCTGCGTCCCTCGACGACGACCCCGTCGACCGGAACCTTCTCGCCCGGGCGAACGCGCAGCACGTCCCCGACCGCTACGGACGCCAGGGGCACATCCGTCTCCTGTCCATCCCGGATGACGCGCGCCGTCTTCGGCGCCAGCCCCAGCAGCTGCCGGATCGCCGAACTGGTCTGCCCGCGCGCCCGGAGCTCGAGCACCTGGCCGAGGAGGACGAGGACCGTGACGACGACCGCCGTATCGAAATAGGTTTCGACGACACCGTGAACGCGGAAGCCGTCCGGAAAAAGACCCGGCGCCAGGGCGGCCACGACGCTGAAGGCGTACGCGGCGCCAATGCCCAGGGCGATGAGCGTGAACATGTTCGGGCTCCGGTTCACGATCGACGCCCAGCCACGCACGAAGAGCGGCCACCCGGCCCAGAAGACGACCGGCGTCGACAGCAGCACGCCGACCCAGTTCGTCAGCCTCGGATCGAGCCGACCGCCGAGACCCATCCCGAACACCATGTCGCCCATGGCCAGCACGACGACCGGCAGCGACAACAGCGCGCCGATGCTGAAGCGGCGCGTCATGTCGGCGAGCTCCGCATTCGGCGCCTCGTCCAGCGTCACGGTCCTGGGCTCGAGCGCCATCCCGCAGATGGGACAGCTTCCGGGGGCGTCGCGCACGATCTCGGGGTGCATCGGGCACGTGTACTCGGTGCGCGTCGCGGGCGCCGTCGATAGATCCGGCTCCAACGCCATGCCGCACTTCGGACAGGCCCCTGGATGCGACTGGCGTATCTCCGGATCCATCGGGCAGATGTATTCAGTGGACCGGGGTGCCACCGCGACGGGCGGGGCTGAGGGTCCAGTCGCTGGAGGTCCCGGTGCTGCCGCAGGTGCGGATGCTGGCCGTTTGAGGAACGACTCCGGATTCGCCTGGAACCGGCTCTGGCACTTCGGGTTACAGAAATAGTAGCGTTGTCCTTCGTACTCCCACGACCCTGCGGCTTTCGCGGGATCGATGGTCATACCGCACACGGGATCGACGACGGAACCGGTCATCACGCCCTCCACTGTAGCGCGAGCCATTCGCGTGGCAGTCGCCGATCATATAATTCCTCCGAGGCGGCGCCGGCGCGCCGGCCATCCGATGATGCAGGCGGAGGAGGAACGGGGCCGCTGAAGTGAAGGCCATGGCTCCTTCACTCCAGCGGTGACGTGGCGGGCCTGTTACTTCGACTTTTCGCTCTGCAGTTTCTTGATTTCGCCGATTTCACGCGTCTGGTTCGTAATCGTCTTCTCCGCAAACGCCCGGACCCTGGTATCTTTCAGTTTGGCCATCGCCTGCTTGGACATCTGGACCGCCTGCTGATGATGCTGCGCCATCGATGCCAGGAACATCCGGTCCACCTTTGCGCCCGACGCCTTCTGCAGCCGGTCCATATCCTTCTGGCCCTTTTTCATTTCGGGCATGCTCTTCATGTCGCCCATGCCCGACATGGCCGCCATGTCATGAGCGCCGCCTGTTTCCAAGGCACCGGTGGCGGTGCTCTTTATGCCGGGCTTGTAGCCCTCGAGCTCCTTGCTCTCCTCCTGCTGGACCGTGATGATCTGGTTCGCCAACGCCTTGACGTCAGCCCGCTGCGCCTTGTCGGCGGCGATCCGGGCCATCTCGATGCCCATGCCGTGGTGCATCATCATCATGTCGATGTACTGCGCGTCGTTCTGGACGCCGCGGGGCATCGTCGGCGCCTGCGGTGCCGCCTGCTCATGTTGATGCTGAGCTGCCGACGCCAACGCGGGCCCCGCGCAGATCGCCGTGACAGCAAAGCCGTTCAAAACTATTCTTTTCAATTTCATCTCGGTGCTCCAGGAAGTGACATCCGTCTCGGTTCTCTCCGAGAGATGCACCACGTGTGCCGCGAGAGCCTCGGACTCCAGTTTAAGAACCTCTCAATGGAAATGGCCACGGGTTTGACGACACCAATTCGGCCGGCTCGCCGGATGAACGCCTTTTAATCGGAGCCGCCCGCCGACGCTGTTATTCTCCGAGAGGGCGCTTACACCATGGGCGCTGACCCAACCAGAACAACAGAGAAAGAGAACACCTCATGATTCGTCGTCTCGGCGGTTCGGTTCTTGCGCTCACATTGCTGACCGCCCCGCTGGCGTTCGCACACGAGGGGCACACGCGCAAGGTGATGGGCACGGTCACGATGGTCGCCGCCGACCACGTGATGGTCAAGGCCCCCGACGGCAAAGAGCACAAAGTCACCGTGACCGACGCGACGAAGGTGGTGCA
>JANOJK010000752.1:0-10341 GCA_031408165.1 Acidobacteriota bacterium
GCCCGGGTACGTGCCGCCGGGTGGTCCTGCCGATCCTCCATCGATGACGGTCATCGTCCGCGGCAGGATCAACAAGGACAACGAGTGGGTCGATCAGCAGGTGCTGTTCCGCGCGCCGGCCGCCATCTACAACTCCAGCAACGCGCACTACGGATCGCGCTTCATTTTCGACACCGACAATCATCTCTTCTTTTCGATCGGCGACAAGCAACAGGTGATGGACGCGCAGGATCTCTCGAAGCCGACCGGGAAGATCCATCGCGTGAACGACGATGGCACGGCGCCCGGGGACAATCCGTTCGTGAACCGGCCCGGCGCGGTGCCGACGATCTGGAGCTACGGGCACCGCAATCCGCAGGGCCTGGCCTGGGATCCGGTGACCGGCAAGCTGTGGGAGTCCGAGCACGGCCCGAACGGCGGCGACGAGATCAACATCATCGAGCCGGGTCACAACTACGGGTGGGGCGTGATCACGATGGGGATTGAGGCCGGCATCACGAAACGCGCCGAGCCGGGGATGGAGCCGCCGATCGTCTACTACACCCCCACGCTCGCGCCGGCCGGGATGACCTTCTACCGCGGCGACGAATACCCCGGCTGGAAGAACAGTCTGTTTGTCGGCGCACTCGCGGGCCAGCAGCTCCGGCGGCTCGAGGCGAGCGCCGGCACGGTCGTCAGTCAGGAGACGGTGTTCAACCAGTTCGGCCGGGTGCGCGACGTCATCGTCGGCCCTGACGGCTACCTGTACGTGCTGCTGCAGCTCCCCGGCCAGGTGGTCTCGCACTCCACACCCGGCATGGTGGCGCGTCTGGTGCCGGTCAAGCCGCAGCCGGCCCGATGATCGCCCTCTTCGCAGACCCGCGACGCGTGCTCGCGGTGCTCGCGCTCTGCGCCACGTCGCTCGGGGGAGTCGAGGCTTTTCAGAACCGTCCGCGATGGCCCCCTGCCGTGCGCAAGACGCCGGACACGGCGCCTGCGCTGACGGCGGAAGAAGAGCGGAAGACCATCGTGGTGCCGCCGGGCTATCGGGTCGAGCTCGTCGCCGCCGAGCCGCTGGTCATCGATCCGATTGCCATCGATTTCGACGCGGACGGCCGGCTGTGGGTCGTCGAGATGCCCGGGTTCATGCCCGACACGTCCGGCAGGGACTCCCGCGAGCCGATCAACGACGTCGTCGTGCTCGAAGACACGAATGGGGACGGCGTGATGGACACCCGCACGGTGTTCGCCGACCGCCTCGTACTCCCGCGGGCGATCAAAGTGCTCGACGGCGGCCGCGCGCTCGTCGGCGAGCCGCCGAACCTGTGGCTGATGACCGATACGACCGGTGATCTGAAGGCTGACGCGAAGGTCCTCGTCAGCAACACGTACGGCCGTGCGGACGGCAACATCGAGCACAACGCCAACAGCCTGCTCTGGGGGCTCGACAACACGATCTACACGTCCGAGCACGACTGGCACCTGCGCTGGAAGGACGGCGCATTCGAGATTCTTCCCACCCTCAGCCGCGGGCAGTGGGGCGCGGCCCAGGACGACGCCGGACGCATCTACCGCAACTTCAACGACGCGCCGCTCTTCGTCGACTATCTGGCGCCCTCGTACTACATGCGGAACCCGAACCTCGTGCGCACCCGCGGTCTCTACGATCCGCTCATCACGCGCGAGAGCTCCGTCATCTGGCCCGTCCGCGCGACCCGTGGCGTGAACCGCGGCTATCGTGACCAGTTTTTCCGCGCCGACGACACGAGCGTCACGATCCAGGGCGTGGGCACGCCGGTCATTTTCCGTGGCGACCGCCTGCCGAAGGCGCTGCAGGGGCAGGCGTTCATCACCGACTCGGCGACCAACCTGGTGCACGCCTACCGGATCCTCGACGACGGCACGGGACGCCTGCACGCAGAAGATTTCTACAAGAAGGGGGAGTTCTTCGCCTCCTGGGATGAGCGCTGCCGGCCCGTCAACCTCGCCTCCGCGCCCGACGGCACGCTCTACGTCGTCGACATGTACCGCGGCGTCGTCCAGGACGGCGCCTTCTGGACGGACTTCCTGCGCGACTACATCAAGTCGCGCGAGCTGGAGCTGCCGGTGAAGCGCGGACGCATCTGGCGGATCGTGCACGACGGCATGCGCCCTGCCGCGGCGCCGCGACTGTCGTCCGCGACGCCTGCCGAGCTCCTGCAGACGCTGTCGCATCCGAACGGGTGGTGGCGCGATACCGCGCAGCAACTGCTCGTGCAGCGCGGCGCCAGGGCCGTCGTCCCGCAACTGCGTGAGCTCGCGGTTCAGGCCCCGGACTGGCGCACGCGGCTGCACGCGCTGTGGACGCTGGATGGTCTCGACGCGCTCGAGCCGGCGCAGGTCGAGGGTGCGTTGTCCGACAGGTCGCCGGACGTCAGGGCGTCGGCGATCCGGTTGTCGGAGCGCTGGCTGGCGGAGCCCGGTCCGCTGCTCGCCCCGGCCGTGCTGAAGCTGACGCACGACGTGAGCTGGACGGTGCGCCGGCAGCTCGCCGCGTCGATTGGCGAACTGGCGGCGGTCACACGCGTCGAGCGCGCGGCGGCCATGCTCGATCGGTACGGGGACGATCCGATCCTGGTGGACGCGGTCCTGAGCGGCCTGAGCGGCCACGAGGCTGACGTGCTCGATCGGATCGTGCGAGGGGCCTCCGGCCCCGAGCGCTTGGACGCCGTCACGATGCTCGTCGCCACGCTCGCGCGAAGTGGTGACGCGGCGCGCGTGCGACACCTCATTGATCGTGCGACCGCGGCGTTCGGATCCGACTGGCAGCGCGCCGCCCTGCTGCAAGGGCTCGACATCGGTCTTCCCTCTACCGGCGGCCGCAGTGGCGTCGGAGGCGGTCGCGCGCCGTCACGCGTCGTCGCACTGCCGGCCGAGCCGACGATGCTGACCGGGCTCGCGGCCGCGGAGACCGACAGGGGCAGGCTGGCCAGGCGGATCGTCTCTCGTCTCGACTGGCCGGGCAAGCCCGCGCCCGTTGTTACCGTGCCGCCGCTCAACCCCGACGAACAGCGCCGCTTCGCCGAGGGGTCGGAGCTTTATAAAAACATCTGCATCGGCTGTCATCAGGCGGATGGCCACGGCCGCGGGAACCTGGCCCCGACCCTCGTCGGCTCCAGATACCTGGCGTCGCCGGATGCCGGCAATGCCGCACGAATACTGCTGGGAGGCAAGGAAGGCCCCATCGGGCTGATGCCGCCGCTCGCCTCCGCGCTCACCGATGAGCAGATCGCGGCGGTGCTGACCTACATCCGCCGGGAATGGGGCCACACCGCGCCGGCGGTGGCGGCCGACGAGGTGAAGGAAGTCCGCGGATTGACGAAGACGCGCCGGCGGCCATGGACGGATGCCGAGCTCCCGCAAGGACGCGGCGGCCGTGCGGGCGGCGCATGATGAGATTCCGGTGGTCCAAGGAGGGCACATGAGAGGCAGCGGACTGTTGCTGGTGATCGCGGTCGGGATGCTCGGCGTGTCGCTGATGGCGCAGCAGGCCGTGCCGCCACCGCTGCGGATCTACATCCGCAGCGGCCTGAAGACGCACGGGCCCGGGCAGCACGACTATCCGCAATACCTCGCCGACTGGAGCAAGGTGCTGACCGAGCGCGGCGCGGTGGTGGACGGCTCGCTGCATTTCCCGACCGCCGCCGAGATCGCCGCCACCGACGTGATCGTCATGTACAAGGGGGACGCCGGCGGCATGACGGCCGACGAGAAGTCCACCCTCGACGGCTACCTGAAGCGCGGCGGCGGACTCGTCGCCTTCCACGACACGCTCTGCGGCCCGGATCCGGACTTCTATTCGACGATCGTCGGCGGCGCCAAGAAGCACGGTCAGGTCAACTACACGCTCGAGGCCGACGTCCCGTACACGATCGCCGATCCCACGCATCCCATCATGGCGGGGATGTCGAACTTCACGATCAAGGACGAGGCGTTCTTCCTGATGACGTGGGCGAAGTCGCCGGAGATCAAAGTGCTCGCGACGGCCACGATGGCCGCGACGCCGAGCGCCAAGGGGCACGAGGGGGAAGTGGTCCCGCAGGTCTGGACCTACGAGCGGACGCTCGACGGCGGTCAACCCTATCGCGCGTTTGTCTGGATGCAGGGGCACAACTACGCGAACTTCGCCGACCCGCGAATTCAGCCGATGCTCCTGCGCGGGATCGCCTGGGCGGCCAGGCGTCCCGTGGATGCGCTGATGAGCATTAAACCGGCACGCGGCCGTGGCGGCGACATCGTGACAGATCGCTGAAGACGTCCGACCTGCGACTCGTCTCCAGGGTCTGCACGGCAGGGTCACTTCGCGGGTCAGCGTCTCCACAATGTCTCAAACCACGTTTACTGCAGCGGACTGGGGAGGACGCAGGTCGGATCGAGATGGCCGCAGCGCGGTGTCAGCCGGGTGTGCGAGGATCCATGCGGCAAAGTCGAGGCGAGGCGCCGTCGATTCCGGCAAGGAGTGGCTCTATGGGTATCTCGGACTGGCTTCCTCGCTCCGCACCTTCACGTCCCGACGACCTGCGCGCCGCGCTCCTCGACGCGTTCGAGCGCAAGGACTACGAGCGGGCGATGCGTCTCATCAACGGCAACAGCGACCGGATCAGGAACGAATTCCGCTCTTGGACCACGGTTCCGGAATCGCTCGACGGGGATGCGGACGCGGTGCGCCGGTACGTGAACACCCTCGTGACGATCGCAGGGGTGTTCGAGAAGTCCGGCGACGCCTCACTGCGCATCTGGCTCGAAGGGGGTGGTGGCGAGACGCCTCTCACCCAATGGAACGATGCACTGGAGCGGGCGGGGCAGATGACGGCAAGCGGGCGGGCTGCCGAGGCGGTTGTTCTACTGCGTGAAACGCTCGCCAACATCGCCACCACGACCGGACCTGGGGCGAGTCACTACCGCGCCCGGTGTCTTGGCAGTCTCGGAGGGGCGCTCAAGGAGGTGGGAAACACGTCCGATGCGGTTCGCGTCACCCGTGAAGCCCTGGAGATCTGCCGACAAGCGGGCGATGAAGAGGGTGTCAAGGTGTACACCCAGAACCTGGATGTGATTGGCAGCTGCGAGATCGCCGACCCGGGGAGCAGCCACCGCTTCAACGTCGTCCTCAGGGATTCGGACGGTCGAACGCTCCTGCCCGAAGAACTGCCCGGCCGGACGGGCCGGTGCACGTGGCAGATTCGAGATGCCAGGCCCGCGCATCCGGAGGCGCAGCGGCTGCACGACGAAGGCCGAGCCGCCGGAGAGAACGGGGATCGCGACACCGCGATCGCGCTCTTCACGAAGGCCGCCGACCTCGATCCGTCATGGCCGCACCCGGTGTATGACCGGGCCTTCGCGCGTCTGCTCAATCATGAATTCGATGCCGCCCTCGCCGACTATCGCAAGACGCTCGAACTGTCGCCGCTCGGGTATTTCGTCGCCGCCACAGCGGCTGACATGTTGACACGCGAAGCCGCCGGCGAGTTCCCTGAAGGCCTGTACGCCGCGTTCGCGGTGCTCGAGCACATGCCCGCGGACGCGCAGCGCCACGTCGCTGGCCAGCTCGTCGCGCAGTTTCCGTCGCATGCGCCGGCGTGGGAGCTACACGCCCGCTTCCTCGAGGAGCCGTCCGACAAGCTCGCCGCGATCGAGCGCGGCCTGCTCGCGCGTCCGGACCCGGACACCCGAGGATCGCTGCTCGTGCAGAAAGCGCTCGCGTTACGCGCGAGCGGGGAACGCGAGGCGGCGCTCGAAATCCTGGCGCCACTCACGAGTAATGTCGGTGTTTCGCCCAGTATTCAAGTGCAGGCGTGGGTGGCGGCAGCGGCGATTCGATCCGGATGGTTCGGCGGCGGGGCGTGATCAAAAAGATCTACCGCCTGGACAATACGTTCGCAATGTTATGAGGGTGAGCGTTTGCGGCTCTCCCGTGCATTGCACTTCTGCGCCGACCGTTCAAGATCGAACGATGGCTGTGCCGGCGGCGTCGTGCCGGCCATCGCCGCTGCATGCCTTGCATCCAGCCGCTGTGGATGGTCGTCGCGGTCCTCCTGGGCGCGGCCGAACACCCGGCTCGGGGACACTGGACGAAACCTAGCGGTAGGTTTATGATCTGGAAGTGACCTGGGCCGAGGTGATCCGCAAGCTGAAGGCCGCGGGGTTCGTCGAGGTCCGGTCAGGGAAGGGCAGCCACTTGCTGCTGAAGCACCCCACGACCGGCAAGGAAGTGTGGGTGGCGGTTCACACCAAGAAAGATGCCGGGCGGCTCGGCAATCGCATCCTGCGCGAGGCGGGTGTCGAATGACAAGGCTCTATCCGATCGTCCTCGAAACTGAAGAGAACGGCGCCGTGAGCGCTTACGTGCCGGGGCTGCCCGTGTATGCCGCGGCCGATTCGCACGCGAAGGTTGAGCGCGCCATCCGCGCGGTGCTGGCCGAGTACCTGAACGCGCACCCGGCCAGTCGTCCAGACGCACGAGTCCGCGTCGCACGCGTTTCCGATCGAGGGAAGACGCGAATCAGCGTCGTTGGTGTTGCCGCTCTGGTGGGCGCGAAGCGCAGCGACGCGAAGGCGCGTGCCTCGCGTGCCAACGGCCGGCTGGGCGGGCGCCCTCCCAAGAACGCGACCACACGAAGGACTCGGACGAAGGCATCGCGCTGACGGGTGGCCGCGGCGGCATTCTCACCGGCGATCACGCGGCACGCCGCAGCCTGTCGACTTGGCGTAGCCATCTGTCCAGCTGGTTCCATTTCGCGCAGCTTGTCGCGTTGCCGGCTGTAGCCTTGCCCTTGTGTGTGCGGCCGTACTTCAGCAGCGCCTGGAGTTGACTGCGGTCCGGGGTCTTGGCGCTCTCGCCTTCTTGGTGGAAGCGTTCGAGGATCTCGTAGCCCTGCCGACGGCAGTACTCCTCGCAGGCACGGGGCTGGGTCGGCAGACTGAGGTTCTCCGTCTGCTCCTTCGTGCTGACGCGAACGTAGATCTCCGCGCCGACCATCGCAGGCAGCTTAGCCCCATCACTGGACCGGCAAGCACGATCCTCCGGTCCGTTCTCGGAAGCGCGCTGCTGACGATGATGGTCGGCCTTGCGATCGGCTTGATTGGCGCGTGGGGTCTTTCGGGGCTGGTGCGCGGATTTCTCTTCGAAGTACAGCCCCACGATCCAAGGGTCTACGCAGGCGCCTTGCTGGTGCTCGCGACGACCGGGCTCGTCGCCGCGTTCGGCCCAGCCCGTCGGGCATCGTCCGTTGACCCTCTCATCGCGCTTCGGATGGAGTGAGACCGGCTAGAGGCATGTCGAGGGCAACGTGCTATCGTCGTCTGTGGAGCGCTGCACATGGACATAACCCTTCCCAAGAGTCTTGAGGCGTTGGTCCGCCGAAAGGTCGACGAGGGCCACTGCAGCACCGAGGATGAGGTTGTCGCGGACGCTCTCCGCCTGATGCAGGCACGCGACGATGTCGCAGAAATCAAGCGCGCCCGCCTGGAGGACGCTATTGAGCGGGGCTACCACCCCAAAGCGTCGTCCCTTCGCCTTCCACGTGACCGTGCCCGTGTTGGTGATTCGCAGCCGATCTGTGAACGCCTGTCCGGCACGGACGACCGCCGATACCTTCTCCGGAACAATCCGGGCTGAGAGTCGTCCGATCAGTTTGTGTGCCGGCAAGAACGTGTCGGCCGGTGGGTCATCACCCTTGTGCAAGGCAAAGCGAGCATGTTCTCCGGGACTGAGCCGCAGCGTCTCGTCCCACATGTGGCGAAGCGGCACGGCGTCGACCGGGGTCGCTGCATACTCGAACATGTAGGCTGCGGAGGAGCGCAGCGGAACGACTCGCATCCGACTGAAACCCGCCTTTGTCGCCAGGCGCCGGACAAGCGACAGCGAGACACTTTTCTCGATCACGCCATCTTCCCGCATCCGGAATCTGGATAACGGCTGAACTGAATGCGCGGTGCCGGGCTCTGAGAATACGACGCGCCCGCCTGGCCTGAGAACGCGATGAATTTCTTCAAGAGCGGCAGCGTATGAGGGCAAGTGGTGCAGGGCATTCATACAGAGGACCCCATCGAAGGTCCCGTCCACGAAGGGCAGCGACTGCCCCCTGGCCGTGACGAATGCGGCCTGTTCCCGGAACACAAGCCGGCTGTCGGCGGCCAAGCGTGTCCGGCCGCGGCGCATCAGCTCAACCGACAAGTCCACCGACACGGTTCGAACTCCTATGCGGCACAGGAGCTCCGAGGCCCAGCAGGTCCCGGCGGCGAAGTCGAGTACGAGGTCGTCAGGCCGAGGAGCGAGAAGCTCGCACGCGATTGAAAAGTCGAACAAATAGTTCCAGCTCTGCTCGGGGGTGCTCCAGTGAAGGGGAAAATTCAGACTGCTCGTTATGTCTTGCTTCTCGTCGGCGCGAGCTTCAGCCGCGTCCGAGGCGCGACCGATACTAGGAACGTCGCGGTTCTCCCAGACTGAACGATCCTCAGCCCTGACGGAAGCGGAACCATCCCCGCCGGGCAGGCTCGAGAAACTAAACTCCTGGCCGCCGGCCGTGCCAGGTCGCGCGGCTTCGCTGGAGCCGTCTGGATCGCGCTGCGAATGTCGCACGCGAAACGGCACAAAACGGTCGTACCATCGGCGCACCCGAGGTGACAACATGTCAGAGTCCATCGCCGGGATCCTACCGCATGATCCTGAGTCACGATCGACAGTTGCGGAGGCTGTCCTCTCGCTGTTCTGCTCGTAGCATTCTTCTGGTACACCTCGATCTTTCCGGTAAGCGCAGCAATCATTTTCGGATCCGCGCGTGCCTTGTCCCAATCGAGCAGATCGGCTTTCACGTTCGCGCCGGCACCAACCAGCCGCGCCACCACTTCGTAGTACCGTCCGACATCAGTTGCAGGCTCCTTGCTCCACCCGGTCAGAGCCCAGACCAACGGCGGCGTGCCATGTTGCCGCGTTTCATGGACATGTCGACGTCGTGAGCGCCTGCGGGTTGGGGTACATGCGAATCTCCTCTCACAACGCGCCTGGAGTCCGCACTATCAGGCTGAAAGAAGGTTCGTGTTGTTCGAGCAACTGTGGGTGGGCACGGCCCTTTCCGCGGACTGGATGCGCCCCTCGCGCTGATACCAGTATACGGTCGAAGACGCTGACATGGATCGGGCGACGCTCACGACTGCGAGGCACCTCGCAGTAACGTTCTCGTCAGGCTGCCGTGCGCAACGCGTCAAGCTGCCTCAGCCTCAAACGGGTGCCCTTCTAAACCTCCAGGCTCCCGGTAAGTTCCAATCCGACGACCGCTCAACGCGTCAAACCCAGTCCGACACCGTCGAGCCCGTTCAGGGTGCGGCTCACGTTACGCGGCGCCACGCGTGCTCTTCACGTATGCTGCGGCCGTGCCGCGGGTATCACTCCCGAACGTCCTGACGGGGTTCGTTGCGGGAATCGCGATCTGGTTGTCCTTTGGTTCGCTCGCGGTGATGGACGCCGCCAGCGGCCGCAGAATCGGACTGCTCCCACCCTTCTGGTTGCTGGCGGTCTCCACGGCAGCGGCCGTCGCCCTGGTCTGTGGCGTTGCGAGCGTCACGCGCGTCACGCACGCCGTCAGGTGGTCGTTCCTGATCCTGTTGCCGTGGCTGCCGATACCGGTTCCTGACGTATTTCTCATATGGACCGGTCCTGTCGTCCTTTTTGTATGGATTGCAATCGGCCTGGGTGCGCTGCCCCGTTTGCTGCGTCACGTCAATGGACGTCGCGTCCGGTACCTCTTCGACCCACGCGCCGCACCGCGGGTCGCGTGCGCGCTCGCGTTGGTCGCTGGTGTGGCGGTCCACTCCTGCCAGCAACTCCCGCCGGCTGGAGACGAGCCGCACTATCTGCTCATCGCGCAGAGCCTGCTCGTTGATCACGACCTCGAAGTCTCGAACAACTACGAACAGGCTGACTACCTGACCTACTACGCCGGGCTGCTCAGGCCTCATTACGCACGCCCCGGAAGGGACGGGTCGCTGTATTCAGGGCATGCGCCAGGTCTGCCTGTGCTCATCGCACCGGCATTCGCCCTTGGTGGGTATCGTGCCGTCGTGCTGTGGATCGCAGCGATTGGCGCGTTGGGGACGCTGTTTGTGTGGAAAGCCGCCTACGCGCTGACCTCAGACGTCACGGCGGCTTGGGTTGCCTGGGCTGCCGCTGCCTTGACGGCACCGGCCGTACTCCAAAGCACACTCATCTATCCGGACTCCGTTGCGGGAACAGTGCTCAGCGCCGGCGTGCTGGCGATGCTCACCGCGTCCTCTCTCTCGGTTCCGAGCGCCGCGGCGCTGGGCGTCGGGATCGGCCTGCTGCCCTGG
>JANOJK010000770.1:0-2950 GCA_031408165.1 Acidobacteriota bacterium
AGCGGCGTGTTCGAAGGCGCCCGGTGCTACGACACCCCGCGCGGCTCCGCCTGTTTCCGTCTCGACGCCCACCTCAACCGCCTCTTCGATTCCGCCAAGATCTACCGGATGGACCCCACGCTCTCGTACGACGAGATCCACGCCGCGATCATCGACACGATCAAGGCGAACGCCTTCAAGGCCTGCTACATCCGCCCCATCGTCTACCGCGGCTATCACACGCTCGGCGTGAACCCGTTGCCGTGCCCGGTCGACACCGCGGTCATCCTGTGGGACTGGGGCGCGTACCTCGGGCAAGACGCGCTCGAGAACGGCGTCGACGTCCGCGTGAGCTCCTGGTCGCGCCCCGCGCCGAACACCTTCCCGACACTCGCCAAGACGTCGGCGAACTACGCCAACTCGTCGCTCATCAAGATGGAGGCGATGGCCGAGGGCTACAGTGAGGGCATCGCGCTCGACACGGCCGGGTACCTGAGCGAAGGCAGCGGCCAGAACCTGTTCGTCGTCCGCGACAACGTGATCCTGACACCGCCGGCCAGCGCCTCCATCCTTCCCGGGATCACGCGCGACTCCGTCATCACGCTCGCGAAGGATCACGGCTTCGAGGTCCGCGAAGAGATGCTGCCGCGCGAGCTGTTGTATATCGCCGACGAGGTGTTCTTCGCCGGGACCGCCGTCGAGATCACACCGATCCGCACGGTCGACAAGATTCCCGTGGGCACCGGCCGCCGCGGCCCGATCACCGGGGCCATCCAGCAGGCGTTCTTCGACGTCATCAACGGGGTGGTCGCCGACACGCACGGCTGGCTCGAGTACGTGTACGACGGGGAGCCGCGCGAGGCCGTTGGCGCCGGGGCCAGGGCCGGCCGGGTCTGAACCCGGTCGTCTGCTACACTGGTCACAGTCTTCAACCGCCACAGGCAGACACCGGCGAACACGGATTCCCTTCCGTGTTCATCTGCGATGTTCCGTGGCTGAAACTGCCCGTGCAGGCGCCAGGGACCCCATGAATATCGATCAACTGCTCCAGATTGCGGTGGCGAGTGGCGCCTCGGACCTGCACTTGAAGGTCGGCAGCTACCCGATGATGCGCGTCAACGGCATGCTCGTCGTGGCCTCCGAAGAAAAGCGGATGGACCGCGGCGACACCGAGGGGATCGCGCAGTCGATCCTCGGGCCCGAGCACGTCGAGAAGTTCAAGAAGAACCAGGACGTCGACCTCGCCTACAGCATTGACGGCCTCGGCCGCTTCCGCTGCAACGTGTTCCAGCAGCGCGGCACGGTCGGCCTGGTCCTGCGCGTCATCCCGACCAAGATCAAGTCGATTGACGAACTCGGGCTGCCGCCGGTGCTGAAGAAGATCGCGCAGGAAGAGCGCGGCCTCGTGCTCGTCACCGGGACCACGGGCAGCGGCAAGAGCACGACGCTCGCGGCCATGATCGACTACATCAACGCCACCCGCCAGGCGCACGTGATGACGGTCGAGGACCCGATCGAGTACCTGCACCGCGACAACCACTCGATCGTGAACCAGCGGGAGATCTCGGTCGACACGCAGTCGTTCGCGCACGCGCTGCGCGCGGCCCTCCGCCAGGACCCCGACGTCATCCTGGTCGGCGAAATGCGCGACCTCGAAACGGTCGAAACGGCGCTGCACGCCGCCGAGACGGGGCATCTCGTCTTCTCCACGCTGCACACCCTCGACGCGACCGAGACGATCAACCGCATCATCGCGGTGTTCCCCCCCCATCAGCAGCGGCAGGTCCGCATCCAGCTCGCGGCGGTCCTCAAGGCGGCCATCTCGCAGCGCCTGCTGCCGCGCGCCGACGGCCTGGGGCGCGCCGCCGCGGTCGAAGTCATGACCACCACCGCCTTCATCCGCGAGTGCATCATCGACAAGGACAAGACGTCGATGATCAACGGCGCGATCGCCGCCGGCACCTCACAGTACGGGATGCAGACCTTCGACCAGGCGATCTTCCAGCTCTATTCGCAGGGGCTCGTCACGCTCGACGAGGCGTACCGCTCGGCCACCAACGTGGACGACTTCAAGCTCAAGGTCTCGGGGATCTCGACGACGGCCGACATGGCGCGCGACGAGATGGCCTCGAAGCTCTCGACGCCGTCCGTCAAGCCCGGCGCGGCCAAGCCCGCCGCCAAGCCCGCGGCCGCAGGCCCCCCGACCATCGAGCGCTTCGGCGGGAGATAGGCCAGGACCCGAAGGCGGATGCCTGAACGTACGGCATATGTCGACGCCCTGCTCATGCTCGGGAGGCGCGAGCTCTCGGTGCAGCAGGTCCGCGATCGCCTGCTCGAGCGCGAGCACAGCCGCGAGGACGTGGACCGCGCCGTCGATCTGCTTCTCGAGAACAAGGCGCTGGACGATGGCCGCGTGGCGGCCGCCTACGTGCGCACGGCGCTGAAGGTCAAGGCCCGCGGGCGGCTGCGCATCCAGCGCGAGCTGCAGGTGATGGGTATTCCGAAGGATGTCGCGGCCGAGGCACTCGCCGAGGCCTTCGGCGAGGTCGACGAGCGGACCCTCATCGCGAAGGCGCTCCAGAAGAAGCTCCGCCACAACCAGAAGATCGCCACCCCCGCTGAGTACGCGCGCGTGTTCCAGTTCCTGATGCGGCAGGGGTTCTCCCCCGGCAGCGTCACCGCCGTCCTCCGCCGCCATCGCACGGTGCCCGATCCGCTAGAATGAACGGATGACCTCGCGGGAAGTTCGCAGCAGTTTCCTTCAGTATTTCGAGTCGCACGGGCACGCCGCCGTGCCGAGCTCGTCGCTCGTGCCGCACGAGGACCCGACCCTCCTCTTCACCAACGCCGGGATGAACCAGTTCAAGGACCTGTTCCTGGGAAGGGAAACGCGGGCATACACGCGCGCCACGACGTCGCAGAAGTGCATGCGCGTCAGCGGCAAGCACAACGACCTCGACAACGTCGGCCC
>JANOJK010000773.1:0-1682 GCA_031408165.1 Acidobacteriota bacterium
GCGATGCGGTCGGAGCTCGAACCCAGGTACGCCACCTCCGCGACCAGGTGGCTGGTGATCTCGCGCTGCGCCCCGACGCGCCAGCGCTGCTGCCGGGCGCGCTTCTTGTCGGGGTCGTCGAAGCCGATCCCGCGGCCGACCAGCGCCATCGCCCCGAGGCTGTTGCCGAAGGGCGTGTTGTACCGCGTCCCGTCCGCGCGGACGGGGAAGGGATCGCTGAAAATCGTCCGCCCGCTGCGAAGATCCGCGTTGTTGAACGTCAGGCCGAGGTCATTCGTCACCGTCGTACTCGTGCCGCGCGAGTAGCCGAACTGGTTGATGGTGTCGTCCAGGACGTTGTTGGTGTCGACGAAAAGCCCGTAGCCCCCCCGCAGCACCGTTTTCTCGTCCAGCTTGAACACCACCCCGGCCCGGGGGAGCACGTCATGCTGGCCTCTGGTGAGCGAGCGCGGGCCATCCACGCCGAGGTAGGTGTTGCCGCCCCGCACCTCGATCCTGGGGAGGCCGGGAATGGGATTGCGCAGGTACGCGGCTTCGGCCGCGGCACTGATGGGCAGCTCGGAGCCAAAACCGAACCCGCCGCCGATGCCGCGGTTGTCCCGCTCGACAAAGCCCCCCTCGAATTCGTATCGCACGCCGAGGTTCAGCGTCAGCCGCCGTGACACCCGCCAGTCGTCCTGCACGAACCCGGCGTAATACGGATTGGTCAGGTTGTAGCTGGCGTTCGAGTCGATGGAGACCGAGTTCGGCGCCCCGAGCATGAACGCCGCCCACTCGAGCCCCAGGGTGCCGGCGTTGTTCGTGATGTCGGTCTGGCGGACGTAGCTGTTGCGGAAATCGAATCGCCCCGAGTAGTTCCCGCCCGGTGTATTCGAGCGGTAGTGCATCCGCGCATCCACGCCGCTGCGCAGGCTGTGCGTGCCCAGGAGCCTGGTCAGGTCGGCGCGGACCGTGCCGATGCTGTAGTCCGTGAAACCGCCGCAGCCGACTCCCATTTGCGTATAGGCCGTGAAGTTGATGGTCGGCAGCGCACTGCAGGGCCCCTCGGCCGCCCGCTCGTCCAGATACGCCGGCAGCCCTACACCCGTCGGCCGGAAGGACTGCTGCACGGCGTTGCGCGAATTCCCTTCCCTGAACCGGTTGTAGGTGACCGAGACGTTCCAGAACATGCTCGAGTTCTGCAGGAACACGTGGTCGATTGTGGCGCCGAGGTTCTGCCGCACGAGGTTGGCGGCATGCAGCCCTCGCGCGGTCTCATACGTCCAGTCGGCGCGATCCTCGAGGAAGTCGTTGTAGCTCCAGCGGGCGAATGACCGGTGCCGGTCCGACAGCTTCCAGTCAATCCGGTTGCTGAACGCCACGTACTCCCAGTTGTAGGGGGTCGCCGCCGCCAGGTAGTTGTTGCGGCCCTCGGCGTCCATGATGCCCGTCGGATTGTTCGGCGTGGGAAAGAGCGGCAGATAGGCCGCGTAGAGCGGGTTCAGGATCGGCACCTGGTTGTTCGGGAAGGGGTCGCGGACGACGCGCCCGTTCACCAACCTGGCGGTGCGGGGATCGTAGATCTGATACCGCACCGGATCGAGCCTGAGCAGGTCCGAGAAATCTCCCCGGCGGTGGGCCTCGGACGGCACCGTGCGGTTGACTTGCGTCGGCTGTTCGGTCTTCTTGTCCTTGAAGCCGTT
>JANOJK010000914.1:0-8464 GCA_031408165.1 Acidobacteriota bacterium
TATACCGGTAGACGCGCCCGCCCCCTGTGCTGAGGCGCCCGCGGTCCTCGTAGGTCGCGATGTCAATCCGCATCGGCGCGATGCGGATCTGCTGAATGGCGTCGAACGTCCAGCGCCGGCCGTCCTTCGCATCAGGGCCGGCAAACGCCACGCCTTCCTCGCCAATCGTGAGGGCGCCGCGCGTGCTGCCGAACCGATGGTCCTCCTTGACGTCGTAGGTGAACGGCGCCTGGCCCGCGTGGACCGGCAGCGCCGCCCACAGCAGCGTCAGCATGGTGGCAGTCGGGAGACGTCCTGTCATGAGTGTGACTCCAGGCCCGTGGCGGGCGGCTGCGGCACGGAAGCGACCGCCAGGGCCGGCTTCACCTCCCAGTGCCATTTCCAGATGACGAAGATGACCGGGTAGACGAGCAGTTCCAGCGCGAACGAGCTGATCACCCCACCGACCATCGGAGCGGCGATGCGCTTCATGACGTCCGCTCCGGCCCCATGTCCCCACATGATCGGCAGCAGGCCCAGAAGGATGGCCATCACGGTCATCATCTTGGGACGGATGCGTTTGACCGCGCCCTCTTCCACCGCTTCCTGGAGGTCGTGCAGGCTGGTCATGCGGCCCTCTTTCCGGAATTTCTCGTACGCCTGATCGAGATAGAGCAGCATGACCACGCCGGTCTCCGCGTCGACACCGGCGAGCGCGATGATGCCGACCCAGACGGCGACGCTCAGGTTGTAGCCGAGGAGATAGATCAACCAGAAGGCACCGATCAGGGAGAACGGCACAGCCAGCAGCACGATGCCGACCTTCACGACGCTCCGCGTACTGAAGTAGAGCAGGACGATGACGAGCAGGAGCGTGACCGGGATGACAATCTTCAGGCGTTCCGCCGCGCGCATCATGTATTCGTACTGGCCGCTCCACTCGAGGCGGTAGCCTTCCGGCAGTTTCACCAGCTTCGCGACTTGCGCCTTGGCGTCCGCCACGTAGCTGCCGATGTCGCGGCCGGCCAGATCCACATAGACGTACCCGAGGAGCTGCGCCTGTTCCGTGCGAATGACGGTGGGGCCGGTCGTCAGCGAAATCGTGGCCACCTGGTCGAGCGGAATCTGCGCGCCTCCAGGCGTGGACACCAGGGTGCGCCTCAGCGAGTTCACGTCGGCCCGATAGGAGCGCTGATAACGTACGTTCACCGGAAAGCGCTCGCGCCCTTCAATCGTGGTCGTGATGTTGGCGCCCCCGATGGCCGACTCGATCACCATCTCCACGTCCTGCACGGTGAGCCCGTACCTGGCAATCTGATCCCGCTTGACCTTGAAGTCGAGGTAGTAGCCACCGGTGACCCGCTCCGCGAACACGTTGCGCGTCCCGGGGACCATCCGAATCGCGGACTCCACCTGGCCGGCGATATCATTGATGCCGTCGAGGGTTGGTCCGAAGACCTTGACGCCGACGGGAGTCCGGATGCCGGTGGACAGCATGTCGGTCCGGGCCTTGATCGGCATCGTCCACGCATTGGCCACGCCCGGCAGCCGGACGGTGGCGTCGAGCTCCGCTTCGAGCTTGGCCGGTGTCATCCCCGGGCGCCACTCGGATTCAGGCTTGAGGTTGATCACCGTCTCGAACATCTCGAGGGGCGCGGGGTCGGTCGCACTCAGGGAGCGTCCCGCCTTCCCGAATACCGATTCGACCTCGGGAATCTGTTTGATCAGCTTGTCCTGCAGCATCAGGACCTGCTGCGCCGTCTGCACGGAGGCGCCCGGCAGGGCGATCGGCATATACAGCAGGCTGCCCTCGTAGAGCGGCGGCATGAACTCGGAGCCCAGTCGCATCACGACGGGGACAGTGCTCGCCATCAGCAGGGCGGCGGCCAGGAGTGTCACCGCCCGGTGTCGAAGGACGAGCCGCACGAACGGGTGGTAGGCCCGGATCAGCAGCCGGTTGACAGGGTTCTTCTCCTCCGGCGCGATCTTGCCGCGGATGAACAGCACCATCAGGTACGGCACCACGAGCACGGACGTCAACGCGGCAAAACCCATGGCGAAGGTTTTCGTGAACGCCAGCGGCCGGAACATCCGTCCTTCCTGGGCCTCGAGCGTGAAGATCGGCAGGAACGAGACGGTGATGATCAGGAGGGAGAAGAAGAGCGGGCGCCCGACCTCCTGGGCGGCCTCGATCAGGACGTCGCGCCGCGGCCGGGCGCCGGCGTCATGCTCGAGATGCTTGTGCGCGTTCTCGATCATGATGATCGCGGCGTCGACCATCGCGCCGATCGCGATGGCGATCCCGCCGAGGCTCATGATGTTGGACCCGAGCCCCATGTACTTCATCGCCATGAAGGCGAGCAGAATCGACAGTGGCAGCGTCAGGATGGCGACGAGCGCGCTGCGGATGTGCCACAGGAACACCACGCAGACGAGCGAGACGATGATCGCTTCTTCAATCAGCTTCCATGTC
The DNA here is from genome assembly GCA_031408165.1 of Acidobacteriota bacterium. Classification (GTDB taxonomy): domain Bacteria; phylum Acidobacteriota; class Vicinamibacteria; order Vicinamibacterales; family 2-12-FULL-66-21; genus JAICSD01. The sequence goes on from JANOJK010000914.1 coordinate 2,453, forward strand.
AGGTTGTCAATCGACCGTTCGATCAGGCCCGAACGGTCGTAGGTCGTGACGAACTCCACGCCCTTGGGCAGGGAGGGCTGAACCTTCTCCTTGACCGCGCGCTTGACGTCCTCGATCACGCCGTAGGTGTCCACGCCGGAGCGCACCACGACGATGCCGCCCGCCACGTCCCCCTCGCCGTTCAGATCCGCCACACCGCGGCGCATGTCGGAGCCGATCTGCACGCGGGCGACATCCTTGACCAGGATCGGTGTGCCGTCCGCCTTCGCCCCGAGGCTGACTTGCTCGATGTCGCCGACGTTCTCGATGTAGCCCCGGCCCCGGACCATGTACTCCCGGCCGGTCCACTCGACGACACGCCCGCCGACATCGTTGTTGCTCTTGCGGACCGCCGAGATGACCATGTCGATCGACATGTTGTAGGAGAGCAGCGCATTGGGATCGACCTCGATCTGGTACTGCTTGACGTATCCGCCTATGGGGGCGACCTCCGCCACCCCGGTGACGCTGCGCAGCCAGTACTGGACGTACCAGTCGTTCAGCGTGCGCAGTTGGGCGAGGTCGTGCTTGCCGCTCCGGTCCACGAGCGCATACTGGAAGCCCCACCCGACGCCGGTCGCGTCGGGTCCGAGGACCGGCGTGACCCCGTCGGGCAGACGGCCTTGCAGGCCATTGAGGTACTCCAGCACTCGGCTGCGCGCCCAGTACGGGTCGGTGCCGTCCTGGAAGATGATGTAGACGAACGACACGTCGAAGTACGAGAACCCGCGGACCACCTTCACGTTCGGCGCGGAGATGAGCGCGGTGACGATGGGGTAGGTGACCTGGTCCTCGACGAGGGTAGGACTGCGTCCTTCCCAGTTGGCCGTGACGATCACCTGCACGTCGGACAGGTCGGGGATGGCGTCGATCGGCGTGCTGCGAATGGCCCAGACGCCCCCGCCCGCGATCCCGACCATCAGCAGGATCACGATGAAGGCGTTGCGGGCGCTGAAGGCGATGAGCTTTTCAATCATGGGAATTCTTCCGCGCCCCTACTGCTTGTGCTGAGAGTGATCCACGGGCTTGACTGGTGCCTTCGGTGCTGGCGCGCCCTCCGGGCCGCTCGCACCGCCGGCCGCGTGTCCATGACCCGTCATCGACTGCATCGCCGCTCGAAGGTTGGTCTCGGAGTCGACGAGGAACTGCGCGGACGTGACGACGCGGTCCCCGTGTTGCAGACCCTGGAGCACCGGGTAGAACTCGTTGACGGGCGCCCCGACTTTGATCGGCCTCGGCTCGAAATAGCCATCCGCCAGCGCCACCAGCGCGTACTGCTCGGCACCGGTGTCGATCACCGCTTCCTGCGGGATGGCCAGTTGAAGGCCCCCGCTCGCCTTGACGACGACGGTGACGAAGGACGCCGGTTTGAACTCGAGCCCCGGGTTTGTGAACTCGATCCGGACCTTGGCGCGGCGGGTCTGCGGATCGATTTCCGGATAGATGAACGTGATCCGGCCGCTCAGCCGTCGGGTGGTCTGGCCGTAGGGGAACTCAATCTCCGCCGACTGACCGAGTTTCACCATCCCCAGCTCGTACTCGAAAACCTGGCCGAGCACCCACAGCGTGGAGAGGTCGGCAATCTTGAACGTCGCTATCTCCGGGGTGATGTATTGACCGGGAAAGGCGTTGCGTTCGAGGACGATCCCCGTGAATGGCGAATAGACGGTCAGGGTGCGCCGGGGCTGACCTGTGCGCGTGAGCTCGTCGACCTGCGCATCCGTGACGTCCCAGAGGCGGAGGCGCTCGCGGGTCGCGGCGAGCAGCGAGCGGGCACCCTCACGGGTCTCCTCGATCGGGCTGTCAGACAACTGGCGATCGGCTTTGAGCGCGAGGAGGTACTCCCGCTGAGTCGCGACCAGGTCAGGGCTGTAGATGGTGAAGAGCGGCTGTCCCTTCCGCACCTGCTTGCCGACGAAATCGGCAGACACGTGTTCGGCCCAGCCCGCAATTTTCGTGTGGACTTCGGCGACCCGGGTCTCGTCGTACGCGAGCACGCCGACCGCGCGGATCGTCGTCTCCAGCGTCTGGTGCGTCAGCTCCGCCGTGCGTACGCCGATGAGCTGCTGGCGCGCCGACGAGATGAAGACAGCCTTGGCGCCCGCTCCCTCCGGTTTGACCGGTGTCGCGGGCATATCCATCCCCGGCATCGATTGGGGGCTCTCGGCGGCGCTGGTCGCCGCGGCCGGACCCGATGAGGGACCGCGCCAGAGGCGGACGGCGGCGAGCGTGGCCGCGGCGCCGACCAACAGGGCCGCGAGCGCGACGGCCACGAACGGCCACACGGGCCGTCGGGCCCCAGCCTGCCACTGTTGGCGGGCGACGTCCGCCGGAGTCGGTTGTTGAGGTGTGGGTGAATTCATGGGCGCGTGCCTCTTCTCTTTCGTCGCCGTTCAGCGAATGAATGCCGTATCGACAAGGCGCTCGAGCCGTGCGAGCGCCTGCCGGAGTTGCGATACCTGCTCCTCGTAGCCGATCTCCGACTCGAGCACCGCGGTGACGTTCGTCAGCAGCGTCAGGACATCGATGGCGCCGACCTCGTACGCCGCGGTGGACGACTCCAGCGTGAGGCGCGCCTGCGGCAGGATGCTGTCGCTGTAGAGGAGCATCAGGCGCGTCGCGGAGGTGGCGGCCGCATACTCCTGGTCGACGCGTGCCGTCGCCTCGACCACGGTCGCGTCCCGCATGTACCGGGCCTCTTCGAGCGCCGCCGCGGCTTCGGCCACCATCGGCCGCTGCCTGCGCTGCCAGAAGATGGGCACGCGCACCATGAAGTCGACGCCGTACATCCACGCCATTCCCGCCGGCTTCTGCGTCGTCACGTTGACCCCGAAGTCCGGGCGCTGTTCCTTTTTCGCGAGCGTGAGGGCCTGCTGCGACCGCGCCATCTGCTGCTCGTCACGCTTGACGCCGGGGAACCGCGCCGTTGCCTGCGCGCGGAGGTCGGCGAGGCTGGTGTCCAGAGAGCGAAGGAGGAGCGGTCCCCCGACGGGAACGGGTGTGTCTGGCGGACGGTACGCCAGGCGGTTGATGTCCGCCTGCAGGGTCCAGCGTTGCCGCTCCAGCAGAGATTGTCGCTGGAGCAGTCGGGAGATCTCGAGCTGAGACCTGAGCACGTCCGGTTGTGAGGCCTTCCCGACGCTGAAGCGTGCTTCGGCGATGCTCCGGATCTGGTCGAGGAGCGTGCGGTTGCGCCGAAGGACCTCGAGGCTGCGCTCGATGAACAGGTACTCGACGTAGGCCGCCTTCAGCTCGGAGATGAGCCTGAGCCGCGTGTCCTCGTACTGCCATCGGGAGACATCGGCGTCGGCCGAGGCGACGCGCGATCGCAGCGCCAGCTTGCCGGGATAGGGAATCTCCTGCGAGACCCCGACTTGACGGAAGGCGTTGGGCGTCGAAGCCGACGGGAAGAATGGCGGTCGCAGGAAGCCGCTCATGTAGCCGGTCGAAAACGTCGGGTCAGGCGGCGCGCCGGCCGGCGCGATTCGGGCGAGGCGCATGTCGACCGCGCGCGCGGCCGCCAGGAGCTCCGGATTGTGCTGCTCCAGGTCGGCGACAAGCGCCGCCAGCACTGGCGAACCGGCCGGTGGGGCGGTCGACGACGCCGCCGTTTGCGCCGCGGCGGGAGAACACATCGCGAGTGCGAGCAGCAGAATCGAGCACAGACGCATGACGTTGCAACCTCTGGTTTCCGCGGCAGATCACACTGCCGCTTGTGCCGAGACCGGCGCGATCACGCGCGCGGACACGACTGACCGACACCAAATTGTCGGCGGAGAATCAGATGAGGAACGTCGAGAACAGGACGGGCAGATCGGCGAGGCGGTGGCCGTGTGGCGGGGATGTCCCGAGCAGGGCGGACGGGGTGCTGCACGCGGCTGAGGGAGGAGCAACCGGAGACGGCACGGCCGTCGATGCGCTGCTGTTTGAATTGGGGCCGCCCTGACCGGACGTGCCCTGGGAGCCCGGCGTCGATGGCGAAGGTGAATCCTGCTCGCAGCAGCACGTCATCACGACGGCGTGATTGGCGCACGGCGCCTGCATTTGCGGGCACCTCTGATCGTCACGCCCGCTCGGCGTGAGCCCGGCACTGGCCGGGATGGCCAGTGCCATGGCGACCAGGACAGCGGCAGCGCGATGAAGGATCCGCACCGAGGACATCGAGCGATCCGGCTGCATAATGCATTCCCCGGCCACACCTTTGATTTATTCCGTTCTTTATTGGTCGCAGCGAGAGCGCCGCAGGATTTTCCCCGATCCGGTGTCGGATTTTCCGCAGCAACGTCTCCGCAGATTAACGTCCGTTAATCAACCAACACGACGGCCGGTGCCTGGGAGCAGTATCAACAGGCCCGGCAGTAGTCCTCCGATGAACAGGTCGTCGTTCTGCGCCTTCTGCGAGACGATGCCGAGGCGATGGCCGTGCCGCCCGGCGCCCATTCGGCCCGCGCGCCGTCGATGACGAGGCCGGGATAGACGAGGAGATTGACCTTCTGCTGTCGACGCTGGCCGCGACCGGTCCGGCGCGGCGATAGCGATCAGCGCGCGATGAGTGCGGCGGTGATCGTGGCGAAGACCACCAGGCGGCCGCGACCATGGCCGCCCGACGTGTCCGGCCTGGCGATGCCCACATCGACGACGGCGCCCTTCCAGACCGTCATCATCTGCAGGGCCGCGCCGCGGCGCACGAGACCGGGGGCCTTCAAGAGAGTGCCGCGGACGCCGATCTCCCATGGCCCGTGGATCCGCAGATCGGCCCCGGCCGCCACCGTGCCCGCGCGCGTGACACGAAACTCGGCGTAGCGATATCCCGCGAGCAGGTCCGGGACGGCAAGGTCCCACGATCCCCCCAGCAGAAAGGCGTTCACCGTGTTCAGCGAACGCCCGGAGACCGCGGCCGCGCGGCCTGAGAGAAACAGCGGCCCGTCGCGGCGTCCAGCGCCCGCGCTGGCGCGGAGCCGCGACCATGTGTGGGCACCGGTGTAGACCTGGGCGGACGCCTCGGCTTTCAGCCCCTCCCAGCGCGACCCGAAGCGCGTTTCCGATCGCACGCGCGAGTAGCTGTGCACGGTTTCCGCGCCCGCGAACGGACGGTTCCAGAACGCGCGGATCCCGGCGGCGGGCGCGCCCCGGACGCGGTCATGAAGAAAGATGCCGCGGTAACGGCCGGTCCAGTGCGCAGAGTGCGCGACCTCGACACCGGCCGCCCCTTCGATCGACGCGGCGCTGAACGCGGCCGCCGGGTCGCGCCGTCCGTCGACGTAGATGTAGTTGCTCGAATGCGCGTTAACAGGCGTGATACGCGCCTCGACGCGCCACCGCCGGCGCGGCGTCCGCGCCACGCTCCAGTCCGCGCCGATGGTCCATCCCGTCAGCCAGGCGTTCCATTCATGTCCGCGATCGTCGGTCGATCGGACCGCCACGGCCGGCACGACGAGCTGCGTGGACTCGTAATTCAGGCTGGCGAACCAGACGCGCGTGTCTGCGCGGGCCGGTGCGGCGATGGCCAGCGTCGCCATCGCCAGCAGGAGTGTCGTCCGCGGACCTGGAAACGGCAGGTCAGCGCGCATAGCGACGCGTCTCACCGGCGATCCGGCGGCCCTGGTATCGCGCCATCGCCATGATGGAGAGCATGGGATTGACGCCGCACGATTCCGGAAACGCGGAGCTGTCGCACACGAGGAGGTTGCGGACATGGTGAGACTCGCCGCGGGAGTCGATCATCGATCGATTGGCGTCTTCGCCCATCTTCACTGTGGCCTGGCAGTGTGACGAGGTGATTGTGGTCTGGTGCGGGCCGAAGGCCAGGGCCGAGCAGTGTTTCGCTTCGCCAGGGTTGCGGAAGCGAGGCGCCTTGAGCGGTCCTATCGATTCGGTCGAAGCGAGCATGACTTCCTTCGCGCCGCCCGCGAACATTATCTCGACGCCGGTCCTGGCCGCAACGCGAAGCCGATCGCGGTCATCGTCCGACAG
>JANOJK010000917.1:0-1590 GCA_031408165.1 Acidobacteriota bacterium
CGGCAGTCGTGGAACTCCAGCAGCTCGAGCGATGCCATGCGGCCGAGGATCTGCAGGCTGGCGTCGGTGATTTTCGTCCCGCCGGCGTAATAGGACTTCAGCCGCAGATCCTGGACGTGCCCGGTCGCGGCGTCCCCGGTCTCCGCGCAATACATGCACCACAGGTGCTCCAGGCGGGCACACCGTCCGACGTGACGGAACCCCTCGTCGCTCACGTCCATCGGCATCAGGGCGGTGAGCGTGGGCGAATGCGTCAGCGTGGCCAGCGCCGCATCATCCACGAACTTGCAGCTCACGGCGAGCCCGCGAAGCGCCGGCATCGCTGCCAGTGCGGCGAAGCCGCGGCCACGCAGGTTCGGGCACTCGCGTCCCCACAGGTATTCGAGCGTTCGCGATCGGCCGAGCGCGACGAACCCTTCATCGCCCGCGACGGGCTCCTGCGCCAGCAGCATGCGCAGCCGCGGCAGGGCTCCGATATGACGCATCGCGGCATCGTCGCAACGATCGCCGTCGATCGCGACGAACCCGAGGCAGGCGAGTGCGGCCAGGGCGGCGAGTCCGTCGCTGTGCATGTCCGATCCGCGCCACGACACACTGAGCGCAAACAGGCCGTCCAGTCCCTGGAGCGAGCGGAGTCCCGCCGCCGAGAACGTGCCGTCGATTCCGAGGTAGGTCGGTCCCGCGTGGAATCCCATCAGCGAGTATTCGGGCGCGTCTCCCGACCACGATGTGAAGCCCGGGAACAGCTTCAACAGCGCGAGCCCGGCGTCGGTGACGGTGGTGCCGGCGACGAGGCGCCGCAGTCGCGTCTTTCCCGTGAGCGCGCGGATGGCTCCGTCGCCAGTGCGCATGCCCATCAGGTTGACGCTCTCGAGCTCGGTGCAGTCCTGCAGGTTCGCCATCCCGGCGTCGGTCACCCGCTGCGGCCAGGCCATCTCGAGGCGGCGAAGCTTCTTCAGATGGCGCAGCACCGCCATGCCGCTGTCAGTGATCGGGCTCTTCCAGCCGCTGAGATTGAGCTCCTCGAGTTGCGGCATGCGATCCAGGTGCGCGAGTCCCTCGTCTGTGACGCGCTCGCATCCGTCGAGATCGAGCCGCGTGATCTGATCGAGTTTCGAGATACGCGCGAGGACCGTGTCACCCATCTGCTGCCTGGCATTTATGCCCGTCAGCTGCCGATCCTTGATGACGCCGATCAGCACATCCCAGTCGCGGTCCGACATCGGCTGGCGCGGCTCGATCGTGCCGCGGACGCGATCGACGGAGTAGAACGGCGGCGTCGAGCTGAGCGGCACGCGATCGCCGTCGGGCTCCGGCTCTTGTCGCGCGCTGCTGGCGACGAACTCCTGCCAGTCGTCGAACCCGTACAGCCGCGCGACGACCATCCGGGCGTCGGGCACGTCGAAGCTGGCGACGCGCGCCTCGCCGTCCGGAAAGGCCGTCAGCAGCCGGTCCTTGATGAACTGACGGATCTGCTCGACGTCGAGCGAGCTGTGGAACAGATCGTTCAGCCGCTGTGCCGCCGCGGCGTCGCCGGTCCGATACACCGCCGCGAGGTCCCGCGCGAGCCCTTCGTGCTGTTCGAGCCCG
>JANOJK010000919.1:0-3972 GCA_031408165.1 Acidobacteriota bacterium
CCCGCCGGCTTCCTCGCTGCCGAAACACGCGAACACGATCGTCCGCTTCGGCGTTTTCCTCTTCGCCAGTGCCTCCGCGATTTCCACCACGGCGACGGTACCCGACGCGTCGTCATCCGCTCCGTTGAAAATCTTGTCGGAGCCCGCGGCGGTCTCGCGGCGGCCGAGGTGATCGAGATGCGAGGTGATCAGGATCGCTTCACCCGACGGATCGGTGCCCCGGAGAATCCCGACGGCGTTATAGGTGTGGGTGGTCTGCGACTCGCCGGCCAGCGTGTCGATGCGGACGGTCGTGCCGTCGGCGACCTGCGCGAGCGCCGCCGCGGCGTCGGCATTCAAGGAGACGATCGCGGGGCGGGCCTGCGCGGCGGCCGGAAGGCCCGCGATCAGGGTGCCGAGGGAAGGCGTTCGCCCCGCTTGCGCGGCCCACTGCGCCGCTGTGAAGTTCCGCTTCATCAGCACCGCCGCCGCCCCGCCCAGCGCCGCTTTCCCGGCGAGATCCTGATTCTCTTCCGGGATGAACACGATCGCGCCGCGAGTGACGGCCGGTCCGGCGCCGCCGGCCATCCGCTGGAGCGGACCCGCGATCGCGGGTGAGGGCAGGGACCCGACGACGAATTCCTTCCCGAACGTCCACGTCTGCCCGCCGATTGCGATGGACGGCTTGCCGGCCGCCGCCGTGCGCACGAGGTCGATGGTCTGCACGAAGCTGCCCCCCGTGCCTCCGGCATCGAAACCCAGGCGGCGGAACTGCGCGCCGACGTACTCCGCCGCGATCAGCTCGTCGCGGGTGCCGCTGCCCCGCCCGTTCAGCGCGTCGCTCGCGAGAAACTCCAGGTGCGCCCGCGCGGTAGCTTCGCTGACGAGGGATGCGCCCCGGGACGTCGGGCCCGTCCTCGGGGCCGCGTGATCCGCGCAGCCGGTCAGCAGCACCAGGAACACAGCGGAGAGGCGCGCATGTCGTCTCATTGCCGGGAGCATATCGCACGGCGGACTCGACTCGTCCCTGGCCTGAAGGCGGACGCGACAGGATGAGATCGGGCAGCGAGCGTTAGAATGGGCGCGATGAAGGCGCCCACCACACTCGAACTGATCTGGGAACACGATCTCGTCCTCAAGGGACGCTCGGGGGACGCGGAGATCGTCCTCGACAGCGCCGGCCAGGCCGGGCCGTCTCCCGTGCAGGCGCTCGCCTTCGCGCTCGCCGGCTGCATGGCCATGGACGTCGTGCACATCCTGCGCAAGGGGCGGCTCGATCTGCGCGGCCTGAGGATCTCGCTGACGGCCGAGCGCGCGGCGGACGATCCCAAACGCCTCACCGCCGTCGCGATCGACTTCACGGTCACGGGCGAGATCCCGAAGGACCAGATCCAGCGCGCGATCGACCTCTCGCACGAGACCTATTGCTCGGTCTGGCATTCGATGCGGCAGGACATCAGTTTTACGACCACCTTCTCGGTCGGCACGGGGCACTGAGCGCAATCTGCTAGCATCGGCCGGTGAGCGACGCGACCGTGCCCGCGCGGGGAACGTCGGAAACAGCCGTGCCGGCGCGGCGGACGTATCTCGACGTGCTGCGCGGCGTGGCCGTGCTCGTCATGATCGAGGCGCACGTCATCGACAGCTGGACGCGCGTCGCGGACCGGACAGCACGGGGGTTCGGCGAGTCCCTGATCCTCGGCGGGCTCGGCGCGCCGCTCTTCCTGTTCCTCGCCGGGATCGCCGTCGCGATGTCCGCCTCCTCCAAAGCGCGCCGGACGGGCGACAGCCGGGCGGCGGTTCGGGCTGTCCAGCGGCGGGGCCTCCAGATCCTCCTCCTCGCCTTCCTGTTCCGCTTCCAGTCCCTCGTGCTGAGCCACGCGCCGGTGTGGACGATGCTGAAGGTGGACATCCTCAACATCATGGGGCCCTCCCTGGTCCTGGCGGCGACGCTGTGGGGTGTGTTCCGAACCGTCCGCGCCAGGATCCTCGCCTTCGCCGTGGCGACGGTGGCGGTCGTGTGGGTGACCCCCATCATCCGTCAGGCCGCCGGCCTCGCCGTGCTGTCCGATTCGCTCGAGGGGTATCTGCGCCCGATTCCAGGCCTGACCAATTTCACCTTCTTTCCGTGGATGGCTTTCGTCATGGCGGGCGCCGTGGCCGGCGTCATCCTCGACGCCGCGCGGACTGCCGACGTCGATCGCCGGGTGAACCTCGGGTTCGGGGTCGGCGGCCTGGTCATGGCCATCGTCGCTTACCAGGCGTCTTTCCTGCCTCCCTTGTGGGTGCGATCGAGCTTCTGGACGACGTCCGCGAGCTACTTCTTCATCCGGCTGGGCTTGATGGTTGCCGCCGTCGGTCTTGCCTACCTATGGGAGCAGCGCCCCGGCGCCGGGCGCCGCTGGAGCCCGTTGCAGCTGCTCGGGCGGTCGTCGCTGTTCGTCTACTGGATTCACGTCGAGCTGGTCTACGGGCTCGTTTCCCTGCCGTTACATGGGGCTTTCAGCCTCCTGGGGGCCTGGATTGGGGCCGGGCTGTTCACGGTGCTGATGCTCGCTGTGGCGGCCGGAAAGGACCGCGTGATGAAATGGTGGCGCCGCGACCCGGTAAATCGTTATAAATCTAGGGCTTACTTCAAGAGCTCAGCCGGCGGGGTCAAGCCTTGATGTTCTGGAGCCGACACAATATAAACATGGTACTGGAGGCCTATTGATCAGCGTCGCCGCCATTCGGATGCAGCAGTTCGGGGTGCAGTTCTACCAGGCATCCCTCACAGCCAACGACATCGACAAGCTCGTGCGTTTCGAAGTCCTCGACTACGGGGAACAGTCGCAGCCCGTGCGGGGGGGGCGCAAGAAGAGCAGCGCGCCGTCGAAGGTGAACTGGGATCTCCTCGAACGACGCATCGCGTCCAGCGACAAGGCCTACCAGCGCGCGATCATCCGCCGGAAGATCGACGAGCTCGTGGCGTACTACGAGCAATGCCGCCAGGCGAGGGATCTGCCGTCGATTGCGGGCGCCGTGATCATCTCGTGTGACGAGGCGCTGAAGTTCGAGGCGGTCGAGAACGGTTCGCCGCTCGGCATCCTGAAGGTGCCGGAGCGCGAAGGCATCCTGCGCGCGATTGACGGGCAGCACCGCCTCCTCGCGCTGCACGCCGACATCGAACGGTTCGGCGACGAGCCGTTCACCGTTCCAGCGATCATCTTCGACCGCCTCCCCGAGGATCACGTCGTCCAGATGTTCGTGACAATCAACGCGAAGCACACGCGGCTGAATGCCTCACACCTCGTGTCGCTGTCCGGGCGCCAGTTGTACCGCGACGAGAACCTCGCCGCGGCGCACGACGTCGTCCGCGCGCTGAACGATCGCGAGGACTCGCCCCTCTATGGGGAGATCAAGCTGCTCGGCGTCGGCACCGGGCGGGTCGCGCAGGCGCCGCTCGCGCAGGAGCTCAAGAAACTGTTCGCGACCGACGCCTTCGGCGCCGGCAAGAAGGGCGAGGTCTTCCGCGAGGAGTCGAAGAAATTCTACGTGAACTACCTGAAGCAGGTGGCGCAGGTCTTCGGCGCCGCCTGGAACGGCCGCAAGTACAGCATCAAGAGCGCGACCGCGCTGCGTGCGTTCGTCCGGGTCGCGCCCGATATCGTCCGGCGCCTCGACCAGGAGCATGCCGACCGGACCGACTTCCGGGCCATCGGCCGTACGATTGCGCCGTGGGGCCGCCGCATCGGCGATTTGCGGTTCGAGACCGAAGGGGCCTGGAAGCGGGGTGGGACGACGGTGGATTCGCTGACGAAGGAGCTCCGGCTGGCGCTGCAGTACCCGGAAGGCGCCGCGGTGTAGAAACAGCCTGGAGCGAGCAGGGGTCCGGAGGAAGCGCCCCGGTCAGCGAAAGTGACGCGGGGGCGATATTCCCCGCGGAATCGAGCGGAACGGAGCGGGGCTTTGGGGGCCCCCGCGAGTGGAGCGAGCAGGGGGTCCGGGGGAAGC
>JANOJK010000927.1:0-2094 GCA_031408165.1 Acidobacteriota bacterium
CTGTCGGAAGGCAACATCTTCCAGGGGGAGCTGACCCTGGAGCAGTTGTTCTTCCTGCGGCCCGCGCCAGGGTGGGCGCAGTACAAGACGCCCCTGCCGGGCCTCTACATGTGCGGGTCGGCGACGCACCCCGGCGGCGGCATCATGGGCGCGCCGGGCCGGAATGCCGCGATGAGAATCATCAAAGAGACATGAATCACGCAACCGTCATCATCGGTGCGGGCCACAATGCGCTGGTCACCGCGTTCTACCTCGCAAAGGCCGGCAGAAAGCCCATCGTGCTCGAGCGCCGGCCCCTGGTCGGGGGCTGCGCGACGACCGAGGAGTTCGCGCCCGGTTACCGGTCCACGACGCTGGCGCATACGCTCGGGCCGCTGCGGGCGTCGATCGTGCGCGACATGCAGCTCGAGCGCCGTGGCGTGCGATTCGTGCATCCGGATCCGAGACTCGTCTCGGTGGGGACGGACGGGCGGGCGCTCCTCTTCTCCACTGACACCGGCCGTACGGCGGATGCGATCCGGCAGTTCTCGGCGAAGGACGCCACGCGCTACCCGGAGTTCTGCGCGACCCTCGCCCGCCTCGGCGCGTTCCTGTCCGAGCTGCTGGAGATGTCCCCGCCGTCAATCGACGCGCCGTCGGCGGGCGAGGTGTGGGAGCTGCTGAAGACGGGCCGCAGGTTCCGGGCGCTCGGCAAGCGCGAGTCGTTCGCGCTGCTCCGGTGGGGCCCGATGGCGGTCGCCGATCTCGTCGCGGAATGGTTCGAAACGGATCTGCTGCAGGCAAGCGTCGCCGCGCGGGCGATCCACGGCGCCGCGATGGGGCCCTGGTCGGCCGGAACCGGCGCGATCCTGCTGCTCGGGGCCGCGATCGATCCGATGCCCGGCGGAAGCAGCGTGTCGGCGGTCGGCGGTCCAGGGGCGGTCACGCGCGTGATGGCGGACGCCGCGCGCGAGGCGGGAGCCGACATCCGCACCCGCGCGGACGTGGTGCGCATCCTCGTGAAGGACGAGGCGGTGACGGGCGTGGCGCTCGCCGACGGCACGGAAATCGCCGCCAGCACCGTCGTTTCTGGCGCCGATCCGCGGCACACGCTTCTTCGCCTGCTGGATCCCGTCGAGCTCGAGCCGGGTTTCAGGACGCGGATCCGGAACTACCGGTGCCCCGGCACCGTCGCGAAGCTGAACGTCGGCCTGCGCGGGCTGCCCGCGTTCCGCGGCCTGGCAGCCGATCCGGCGGCGGCGCTCCGCGGGCGCGTGCATGTCGGCCCCGGCATCGACTCTCTCGAGCACGCGTTCGACTCGTCCAAGTACGGCGAGACGTCGCCGGCGCCGTACCTCGACATCGCCTTCCCGTCGCTCCTCGATTCGTCGATGGCGCCGCCGGGCCGGCATGTGATGTCGGTGCACATGCAGTACGCGCCGTTCGCGCTGCGCGCCGGATCCTGGGAGGGACAGGCGGACGGGCTCGCCGACCTGGTCCTGCGCACGCTCGAGGATTACGCGCCGGGCGTGACCGCCCTGGTCGAGCAACTGTAGCTTGTATTTCGCTTATTGGTCCAAGCTAGTTCAGGAGACCTTTTGTGCCTCATTTCTCACAATTCCTTAACTACTATATTACGGAAATGAAAATATGTGCCTTGAAATCTTCTTGGAAATAGATATAATAGGTCTAAATATATTCGGGATGTTATTTCCTTTCCTAACTTAGCTCCAAAAGGGGTTAAACAACAATGCCTGATCTTAGAGCAACACTTTTCGGAAAGTTTAATATTGAGCGGAGAGGTCTAAGGGTAGAGGGGATTCAGGCGCGCAAGGTCCAAGAACTTCTCAGTTATCTTCTAATATTCAGGAATCACCCCCAACCACGCGAGTTGTTATCGGAGGTCCTATGCGGTAATCAGTACTCAGCCAATTCTAGAAAATATTTACGCCAAACGTTGTGGCGTCTTCAGTCAGCCCTTAGGATGGATGGAAATTCATTTGAATCACAACTGCTGATTGATAGTGATTGGATACAATTTAACCTACCTGCCGATTTTTGGCTGGACATTGCGGAATTTGAAAAGGTGTTCAAGCTTGTCAATGGGAAAAGATT
>JANOJK010000948.1:0-4460 GCA_031408165.1 Acidobacteriota bacterium
TCGAGCCGGTGCCGATGAAGAGCGCCAACGCCGCCTTCCCGGTCGGGAGGAACGTGCCCAGGATGCCGATGATCAGCCAGACGATCAGACCGGCGATCGGCATGGCGATCAGTCGGGCGCGTTTGAACTCCTCGCGTTGCATGTCGAGCGATCGGTCAGTGGCGAACATGGTGACGCGAATTCTCTCACAGGCCCACCGTCACTCGGGGGAATCCGATACAGGTGACGCGTCGTCGGCCTGCGGACAGAGGCCTCGGTGAGCCTCTGCGCATCGATCTCGCCGAGGTCCGCGAGATCGTCCCAGCTCGAGGCGGCTGCCGCCGGCTCGGGTCGTCGATCAGGCCGCGTTCTGCTTGCGACGCGGAAAGCGCCGCGCATACGTGCCGTCGGGCGTCCGCGTCAGCACGCCGGCATCGACGAGCGCGGTGAGGAGGGCCTCGCACATGGTCTCGTCCACGTCGAACCAGCGCTGGGCCTCCGCGAGCGACAGCGTCAGCCCCGGCATGTCAAGGAAGGCGCCCTGCATCTGCAGGACGAGCGTACCCATCTGGCCGCGATTCGCAGTCATCACACCATCCTCCAGGAAACGGGAATGATCCCCGTCGGAGCAATCGACGTGCCGTCGGGGTTCCGGCATGAATGGTCCCGAATCGCGCGTCGGGTGCAGCCGGGATGGGGGAATCTCCCCGCGTCGGTGAGGAATCCTCCCGCCTTTCTGGTAGGGTGCGACGGTGGCACGGCGTTCCGGCTGTCCGGGCCGCCAGGCGCTCCTGGCGGCGGCGGCAGCCCTGGGGGCGACTTTCGTCGCCATTGCGGCCTGCGGCGGGTCGCTCGCGGGTCCGAGCGCCACAGATCTGTCAGGGGCGTGGACCGGCGCCGGCACTTATCCGAACGCGCCGTTCCAGCTCACGCTGACCCAGACGGGCAGCACGCTCCGCGGGTCGTACTCGGATCGGCACGACGCCAGCCAGTCGGTCACCGGCACGCTGGCGAACGGCATGATGACGCTTGCGGTCGATTTCGGCGACGCGCAGGTGCACCTCGAAGGCGCTGTCGAGACCCCGCGGCTCGTGCGCGGGACGATGCGGACGTCCGCGCTGGGGAACACGCCGTACGCGTTCACGATGACGCGGTGACGCGCGTTGCGGCGCGTCTGAAGACGCGTCTTACACCTCGCGCCTCGCCCGTCGCCCGCCCCGGCCACGACGCGCGTCCTGCCCTCGGCCTGACACGCGACGCACCTCCCACCTCGCGGCTCCCGCCTCGCGACTCACTCCTGGTCCCGGAGCGCCATGACCGCCGCCGCGAACGACACGAGCGTGAAGAGCACGAACGCGCCCGACTCGAGCGCGATCGTCGCGGGGTCGCCCAGGCCGATCGTCGCGTAGCGCAGGACATCCACGTGCCACGTGATCGGGTTCGCGTACGCGATCGTACGGAACGTCTGCGGCAGCGGCGCGAGCGGGTAGAACATCGAGCTCGCGAAGAGGAACACGAAATAGAAGATCGACGTCACCGTGTTGAAGGCGTCGTTGCGCCTGATGCGCAGCGCGAAGACCGCGTAGAGGAAGAACCAGCCGGCCGTGCCGACGATCATGGCGGCAGCCAGGAGCGGCCAACCCGCTGGGCGCAGCCGCACGCCGAGCAGCACGGCGGCCAGCAGCACGGTGATGGCGCTCTGCAGCACGCCGACGAGCACGTTGAACAGCACCTTGCCGAGCAGGTATTGCGAGCGGCTCATCGGGTAGGTCAGCATCTCGTAGAAGATCCCGTTGTCGCGGTCGAGAAAGAACGACCACGAGGTGTTCGCCGCGATCCCGAAGCTCGCCATCGCCAGCACGCCCGCGAGGAAGAACGCGTTGTAGTCCACACCCGACGCGCCCGTGGTGAACCCGAGCGACGCGTTGATGCCGACGCCGAACACGAGCAGGTAGCCCAGCGGGTACAGCAGGTCCCAGAAGATGAACAGCAGGTTCGTCGCGCGGATCCTGGCCTCGCGCGTCATGATGGCCGCCAGCGCGGTCATGAGGGTGCGCCTTTCCCCGTCAGCTCGATGAAGATGTCCTCGAGGCTCGCGCCGTTGATCTCGATGCGCAGGACCCGCCCGCGCGCCGCGAGCGCCGTGACGAGCGCGAGGACGCGCGACTCCTCCTCCTTCAGGGCGACGTGCACGGTGTTGTGGTTCTTCTGCACGCGGCCCGACGGATAGCTGGACAGCACCGTGTCGAGGTCCGCCGGCATGCGGTCGAAGGTCACGCTGATCTCGTACAGGCGCTCGGTCAGGAGCTTCAGCGCGTTCAGGTCGCCGCGCGCGACCTGCCGTCCGCGGTCGATGATCAGGATGTCGTCGCAGAGCTCCTCGGCCTCGCTCAGGACCTGGGTCGTCAGCACGATCGTGCGCCCCCGCGCCGCCTCCCGCTGCAGCAGGTCCATGACGGATCGCTTGAGGATCGGATCCATCCCCGTAGAGAACTCGTCCAGGAAGACGATCGGCGTGTCCACCATGAACGCCTTGGCGACCTGGACGCGGCGGCGGTAGCCGCCGCTCAGGTCCTGGACCTTGCGGCCGGCTTCGGCCGTCAGTCCGAAGTCGTCCATGACGCGGTCGGCACGCCGCCGGGTGTCCGCGCCGCGATGGCCATGGAAGCGCGCGAACGTCAGCAGGTTGTCGCGGACCGAGAGCAACAGCTCCGCCGCGTGCTCCTGGATGACGACGACGATCTGCCGCCGGACGTCGCCGGGCTGCGACACCACGTCGCACCCGAACACGCTCGCGCGACCCGCCGTCGGCCGGACGATCGTGGTCAGGATGCGCAGGGTCGTCGTCTTGCCGGCGCCGTTGGGGCCGAGCAGGCCGAAGATCGAGCCGCGCTCGACGGTGAAGCTCAGGCCGTCGATCGCCCTGCGGCGGCCTTCAGGGCCGTCGCGGCGCCAGAGGCGGGCGAGCCCTCCGCCGCCGAACACCTTGACGAGGTTCTCCACTCGGATCGCTGGGTGAGACATCGACAACTCCTCGGGCACGCGCCGGGCGGCCGCGCGGACGCAGGCGCGGCACAGGCGACACGGACGATTGCTGAGAGATCACTCCCCTGATGGCAGGGAAGCCTGGGAGCAACGGGAGGTCAGTGAGGAATTCGCATAGGGGGGACCCGCGAAGGCACGAGCATAGCAGAAACGCGCGCGCAGATCATGCCGGGGCCGGGGGTGGCATGACACTCTTCTGCGCTGGCCGAGCTCTCCCGCCCCCTGACTGATGACGCGCGTCAACGCCATCGCCATGGTCGCCGGCACGATCATCGGCGCGTCGATCTTCGTGCAGCCGTGTTGAGCGTCGCCGCGTCGCCGGCGCCGCGATGCCAGGCGCCCAGCGGGCTGTCCAGCGTCCTGAAACCGCTCATGGTGAGCATGGGGCCGGCTTCCATGAGGAGCACGCGGACGCCGAGGTCCGCCAGCACCTTCGTGACGGTCCCTCCACCCGTGCCCGATCCGATGATCACGACGTCGTGCACGGTCGATCTGTCCTGGGCCAGGCTCCCCCCTCCGCTTCGGGACACTCGACCGGACCTCCTCCCGCGGTGTCACGAAACGGCGCTGTCGGATAGAATCCCGGCGAGCGAGACGGGCGAAGCCGTGATGGACAAGAAATACAACATCGGGATCGTCGGCTACAGCTGGGCGGCGACCGCACATATCGGCGCCATCAACGCAACGCGCCAGGGCCAGGTCACCGCGGTCTTCTCGTCGCGCGCGCTGGATGCCGGCGAATTGAGCGCGCGTCACGGTTGTCCCATAAAGGTGAATTCGCAACTCGACGCGATGCTCGCGGACCCCGACGTTCACGTCATCGATATCACGAGCTATCCCGACCAGCATGCGCAGCAGTTCTGCCTCGCGGCGCGGCACGGCAAGCACGTGATCGTCGAGAAGCCGCTCGCGATCGACTGGACACAAATTTTGACAATGCGGCGAGCGGTGGCCGAGACGCGCATCCGCACGTGCGTGTGTTTCGAGTGCCGGTATTCGTCACAGTTCCTCGCCACGAAGTCGGTGCTCGACTCCGGGCTCGTCGGCCGCGTGCACTACGGTGAGATCGACTACTTCCACGGCATCGGGCCGTGGTACGGGCAGTATCGGTGGAACACGAAACGTCACCAGGGGGGCAGCGCGCTCCTGACGGCCGGCTGTCACGCACTCGATGCGCTGCTGCTGTGCATGGACGACGAAGTCGAGGAGGTGACGAGCTACGCGACGCAGAGCGCCAGCCCGATCTTCCAGGCGTACGAGTATCCGACGACGTCGACGACGATCGCGCGCTTCAAGAACGGGAGCGTGGGGAAGTGTGCCGCCGTTGTCGATTGCCTTCAGCCCTATTACTTCCACACGCACCTGGTCGGAAGCGAAGGCAGCATCCTCGACAACAAGTTCCATTCGCAGAAGCTGGCCGGACTGAATCGCGCGGC
>JANOJK010000813.1:0-3490 GCA_031408165.1 Acidobacteriota bacterium
GGAAACTTCCCGAGGATCGCGTCGAGCGCGACCTTACCGGGGCCCAGCGGATTCTCGTTGCTGCTCAGGCGAATCTCGTCGACGCCCGGCGGCAGGACAGGCCGGACGCGCCCGCCCGGGGCCTGCGCCTCGGCGAACTCCGCCTCGAGTCCGCGCGCCGACACGAGGGCGGCTGCCCCGAGCCACGTCGAGGGGCCTCGGCCGCGAGAACGATCGGCCGATCCGACCAGGCGTAGAAAACCGCGGCGGGATACAGCCATGTCCACCCTCCTTCGACGAGCCGACGGGCGGGATTCTACTACCGAACGGGGCCGGTGCCGGCCCTGATGGCCGCTACCGCGTCTGCGGGCCGAGCACGCGCATGATCGCGGAGGCGATGCGGCGCCATTCCCCTTCCTCGTGCACGAGTTCCTTGCGGCCCTTCCGCGTGAGCGTGTAGAACCGTGCCTTGCGATTGGTGTCGGAGGTGCCCCATGCGGCGTCGATGAAGCCGCGGTCCTCGAGGCGCTGCAGGGCGGGGTACAGGGATCCGTGGTCGACGATGAGGACGTTGTCGGACTCGCTCTTGATCGCGCGGGCGATCCCCTGACCGTGCTGAGCGCCGAAGATCAGGGTGCGGAGGATCAGCAGGTCGAGGGTGCCCTGGAGGTGTGCGGAGTGCTCGCCGCTCGCGCGTTTTCGGATGGACATTCGACCCGAGTATGCGTATCCTCCGGGTAGAATGTCAACCCGAAAGGGATCAGGGATTCAGATTCCAGAACTCTCCTGTGAGTCCAATCGACGCAAACGCCTCTGTCGCTTCTGCGGGTGTCCGCCGGCGCCACTCGGGGTCGAGGCGATCGTGGTACCAGAGCTTCGCGAGCGCCCACGTCTGCTCGAGCGTCAGGGCGGCGCCGCGCGGCAGCTTCTGCTTCGCGCACCAGCGATCGAGATGCTCTTCGGACCCGAAGAGCAGGATGGTCGCTCACGTGTATCCGACATCGTCCCACCAGCGCCGCGCCGGGAGCGCGAAATGCACGATGCCCCGCCGCTCGGTGAGTGCGCCGCTCGCGACCTTCCGCTCGAGCGCGCCGCCGCAGTCCGCGCACGTCGTGAAGATGTGCGCGTCGACGCCGAGGAGGGCCGCGACGCCGAACGCGTCCCACGCGCAGTTGGCGTAATACGCGCGACCGCCGGCAATCACCGTGTAGGCGGTCTGCGCGTTCGAGAACGGCATCGCCATCCAGATCGTCGTGGTGTCGGGCCGGAGGACGATCATGTGCAGGGCCGCTAACGCGCGATAGGCGGCTTCGGCCTCCGCGGCCGAGCACGACAGCGCGCGCGCGGTTTCGTCCGCGGGCGGAGCGGCGGAGCGCGCGACCATCTGTTCGTAGATGTAGAGCCTGGTCTTCCGGAGCAGAGAATCCATCGGCTGGCGGCGGATTCTACCAAAGGGCGGGCTCTGCGGGAGATCGTACGTGACAACAGCCGCACGATAGCCAGTTGCCAGCCGACGAGAATCACGCACTCGACCTGGCGGCCGCCACCAGACGAGGTACTAGCTGTGGGGGCCGCCGAGGCGGTAGCGGCCGAGCCGCGCGAGGATGGTCGCCTTGAGATCGGCTTCGGAGGTGGCCGCGGTCAGATCGATGTCGCCTTCGGCGACGGCGTCGAGGAGCGCCCGGATGAGCTGCGCCCGGCTGATGGCGGCGCCGCTCTGCGCGCGAATGTTCGCCGCCAGCCGATCGAGAAACACGATCTGGCGGTTGAAGAGGACCACGGTGACCTTCGTCCACGCTTCGTCGTGCACGGGAGGACGTCCCGGGCGGCGTCCCTGTTGTGGCCGGCCGCCGGGCCGGGTCGGGGTGAAGATGTCCTGACGGGTCTTGCTGGTCTTCCGCTTGGGGGCACGGGCCATTGGGGGGTCTCCCGGAAACGCCAGCCTATTTCAGCCGTCTTTAATTACCGCTCCCTGCACTCGGTCGAGCTTGCCCGTATTCAACTCTAAACGGAGCAGTTAGTTCAAGCTGAACATTTTTTGGCGGGACCAATTCCGTAATTCTTCCACCCCTAATTGCGCGGCGTCGGCGTCAGTGACGGATCGCCGGCAGGCGCTGGAGCACTTCCCCCGCCAGCCGGCGGAAGGCGTCGGCGGACGGGGATTTGGGCGCCGCGACCGCGATGGTTTTCCTGGCGGCGGGGGCCTCCGAGAGCACGGAGGCGAGGCGGATCTCGGTGTGGAAGACACTGTCGCGGTGCTCCGCCCGGAGGCGCTCGGCGATCTCGCGTTCGTGCTTCCCGTGGGGGTCGACCGCGTTCAGCAGGACGCCGACGAGGCGGCCCCCGGAGGTCATGCGGGAGCGGACGCGCTGCACCGTCGAGAGCAGCGTGTCGAGCGCCTCGACGACGAGCGGTTCGGGAGTGACCGGCACGATCAGGCCGTCGGCGGCCACGATCGCATTGACGTTGAGGAGCGACAGGCCGGGCGGACAGTCCAGGATGATCAGGTCGTACTGCGGAGTGAGGCGCTCGAGCATCCGCCGCAGCGTCGTCTCGCGGCCGCGCACGGCGCAGAGCGCCACGTCCGCGTTGGCGAGCTCGATCGAGCCCGGCAGCACGTCGAGATTCGCCGCCGCGGTGCGGCGGATCGCCTTGAGGATGGGATACTTCTCCAGGAGGCAGGAGGCGGCGGACGGCCTCAGGTGCTGGCGCTGGATACCCAGCCACAGGGACGCGGACCCGTGGCTGTCGAGATCGACGAGCAGGATGCGGCGTTTCGGCGAGGCCAGGGCGGCGGCGAGGTTCACGGCGACGGTCGTCTTTCCGACGCCGCCCTTGCTGTTCAGCACGGCGATGACCACGGGCAATCTTTCCGGCATTCTATCCACAAAGGCGTCTCGAATGTCGCCCGCCAACTGCCTCAGGCGGCCGAATGCCGTGCAACGCGGGCGCCATCCAGGTCACGGGCGGCGCGTCGATGGCGGTGATGGTTACCTTACTCAGCCAGACCCGGACGAGTCCGGAAAACGAACAGGGTGAACGGCGGCGCATGGGAATCTTCGGCTGGTTGAGGAGGGATGGCGGGTCGGATCGCGCGGCGCGCGCCTGGCGTGAGGCGTGGGCCCGGGCCGTCGCGTCGCTCGACGCCGGCGCGGTCGCGTCTCTGGAGACGGCGCTCCGGCGCACCCCCCCGTTCGCCGACGACCTCGAGATCGAAGAGGAAATGCTCGACGCGCTGCGGCAGGTGCTGGATCTCGAGCGCGAGCTCGCCGCGTCCCGCCTGCCGGTCGTGGAGACGGCCCACCGCGTGGTCGGATCGGACCGCTGCCATTTCAGCGCGCCGGTCTCCATGCCCGACGATCCGGCGCAGCCCACGGGGCGCCTGCTGCTGACGTCCACGCGCGCGGTGTTCGCCGGCGGGGCGCGGACGCCGGCGATCCCGTGGCACGCGACGCATGAGGTCGTCCAATCCGGGCGCGACGTGCTGTTCGCGTTCAAGAATGCGACGGAC
>JANOJK010000987.1:0-1657 GCA_031408165.1 Acidobacteriota bacterium
TCTGCACGTTCATGCGCCCCGCGCCTCCCGGCAGGCATTCATTCGGCTTCTGCGCGTCGCGGCTCGGATAGACGGCGCAGATCGTCACCCCGCCGGCGTGCGGCACGACGTCGATGCGCACCGAATCGGGGTCGTCGCGACGTGCCCGCTTCACGGCGACCACTTCGACCTCGTTACCGCCGGACGGCTCCGCGCGCACGTCGCCGTTGACCCCCTTGATCTCGATGGCGCGCCCCTGGGGGACGGCGCCGCGCCAGTGAAAGTCCTGGGCCTGCGCGCCGCCCGGGAACACCAGGAGGGCCGTAACCAGGGCAGCGGCGGCAGGCAGTGATCGGATATGCATGCCGGGTTAGACGGGAGGTGTGAGGGTGAAGGTTGCTGAAGAGCCAACTCCTTGCCGCTCAGCTTGATGCGGGTGTTTCGCTATGCTCTAATACCCCTACACCATTTTCGCTTCTGACGTAGCAGTGCGCAGGCCGGGGGCTGGACTCCTCCTGACGTAAACCCAATTATGCCTACTCAGCTGAGCCGTCGTTCTTTCCTTGGCCTCGGTGCCGCAGCCGCCGCAGCCGCGCTGGTGCCCACGCGCGCCTTTGCCGCCACGGCGCCCGCGGCCGCGCACGGCGCGCTGGCCATGGAGCGTGGCCTGTCGTTCTTCCACACGCACACGGGAGAACGCCTGTCGACCGCATACTGCGCGGGCGGGGAATACGTCGCTCCGGCCCTCAAGGACATCAATCTCCTGCTGCGCGATTTCCGCGTCAACCAGGTCAAGCCGATCGATCCCGAACTGCTCGACATGCTGTTCGAGCTGAACGGGGTGCTCGGCACCGACCAACCGTTCCACGTCATCTCCGGCTACCGCTCGCCGAAGACCAACACGATGCTCCAGGAACGCGGCGGCTCGCACAGCGGCGTCGCCTCGCACAGCCTGCACATGGACGGCAAGGCGATCGACCTCCGCGTGCCCGGCATCAAGCTGGCGCACCTGCGCGATTCGGCGGCGTCGCTCAAGATCGGCGGGGTCGGCTACTACCCGGGGTCGAACTTCGTGCACGTCGACACGGGCCGCGTCCGCTACTGGTAACATCACCGGAGTGATTGAAAAGCGGCGGTCTCCCATCCAGGGCTGGGGCGTCTTCGCGACCCGGGCCATCACCAAGAACACGCGCATCATCGACTACGCGGGCGAGAAGATCAACAACCGCGAAAGCCTGCGCCGCGAGAAGCGGTACTTGAAGAACGGCCACATCTGGTGCTTCAAGCTGAATCGCCTGTACGTCCGCGACGCGGCCGTCGGCGGCAACATCGCGCGCTACATCAACCACAAGTGCGAGCCGAACTGCTACACCCAGGTCATCGGCGACACCATCTGGATCCGCGCCGCGAAGAACATCCGCAAGGGTGAAGAACTGTCCTACGACTACTCGACCGACGGCGAGGGATCGATCCCGTGCCGGTGCACGCCGGGCTGCAAGACGCTTTTCTGATGCCCTTCACATGAGGCCGGGGAACCAGAAGCACGTGTTCCCGAGGTGCGCGTCATCTCCTGTTCTCCTGTTGGTCGTATGGAACGAATGCGTGACGGCGTGGTGATCTACCTCCACGGCTTTGCGTCGTCCAGCCACTCCGGGAAGGCGAACTATCTCGGCGAGCG
>JANOJK010000992.1:0-2337 GCA_031408165.1 Acidobacteriota bacterium
CGCTCGCCGACGGCACGGAAATCGCCGCCAGCACCGTCGTTTCTGGCGCCGATCCGCGGCACACGCGTCTTCGCCGGCTGGATCCCGTCGAGCTCGAGCCGGGTTTCAGGACGCGGATCCGGAACTACCGGTGCCCCGGCACCGTCGCGAAGCTGAACGTCGGCCTGCGCGGGCTGCCCGCGTTCCGCGGCCTGCCGGCCGATCCGGCGGCGGCGCTCCGCGGGCGCGTGCATGTCGGCCCCGGCATCGACTATCTCGAGCACGCGTCCGACGCGTCCAAGTACGGCGAGACGTCGCCGGCGCCGTACCTCGACATCGCCTTCCCGTCGCTGCTCGATTCGTCGATGGCGCCGCCGGGCCGGCATGTGATGTCGGTGCACATGCAGTACGCGCCGTTCGCGCTGCGCGCCGGATCCTGGGAGGGTCAGGCGGACGGGCTCGCCGACCTGGTCCTGCGCACGCTCGAGGATTACGCGCCGGGCGTGACTGCCCTGGTCGAGCAACTGCAGGTCATCACACCGCTCGAGCTCGAGCAGGTCTACGGACTCACCGGCGGCCACATCCACCATGGCGAGCTGGCGCTCGATCAGCTCTTCACGATGCGTCCGACGCTCGGCTGGGCCAACTACCGCACGCCGCTCGCGGGATTGTATCTGTGCGGCTCGGGCACGCATCCCGGCATCGGCCTCACCGGAGCGTCGGGGCAGAACGCCGCGCGCGAGATCCTCAAGAACGCTCGGTAGGACGAGTAGAATGCCCGAGGTATGCGGAAGGCCTCGGGTCTTGCGGCCGGCATCCTGATGCTGCTCGTCCCGGCCCGCCCGGGCGCGCGTGCCGACGAGGCATTCCTGGGGAGCATGTCCATTCCGGCGGGGCTCGCCGAGCTCGCCGCCGCCGCCGGGGTTCACCGCGTCGATCCGTCCACGCTTCCCCTCGACATCGTCCGCTCCGCGTTCGCGTCGCCCGACCGGCCGAACGATCCGTGGGCGGCGCGGCGCGCGGCTATTGCGCGGGTGCTGGACAGGGCCGGTGACAGCGGCGACCGCGTGCCGCTTCCACTGAGTCCACGAATCTGGCGCGCACACGTGCTCCGCGCCGAGGTGCCCGACAAACGCCTGGCATCCGCGATCCTCGGCCGGCGTCCGACGGCACTTCTCTATCACGGGCTCGTCGCGATGGACCCCGAGACGCTGACGTGGATCGAAGCCAACCCCCGCACCCTCGAGGCGCTGCAGAAGAACCCGGGTGCGACGGCCGCATTCGGCCGCAGCATTCACATCCGGAAGGGGGAGATTCTTACTCCTGGTGACGAGGCGGCGGCCGCATGGGAGGCGATCGTCGGGGCGTCGCCACGCGATCCCGCGGCGTTCATCGCGAAGCTTCTCGCCTCCCGGGACGGCCGCGTCGCCGCCTTCTATGACGCCGTCGCCCATCTCGACTCCGCGCGTCAGCGTTTCGTGCTCGGTGCGCGAACCGACCCGCGGCGGCCCGAGCGCGCCCGGAGAATGATCGACGCTGTGACGCGCGACGCCTCGTCGTGGCGTCTCGATGATTTTCCATTCATGCGGGCCGACGCCGACGTCCCGGCGCTCTTCCGGGAAGTCGCCCTCGACCCGCGGGGCGTCCCGGTCGGTCCCTCTTCCCGGCGCGTATGGGGACAGGCGTTCGCTGAAGGCGGCGGGTCCGGGGAGCCGATCGATGCGGAGTGGATGGTCGGGACCCTGTTGAAGTCCGGCGCGGGGTCGCGCCGCAGGGTTGACACGTTCCTGTTCGCCCAACGCGCGTTGGCCTCCGACATCACCGCGAACCCGGAGATGCTGGTGTCGGCCCTCGAAGGCTTTCAGCGATACCCGGCGCTGATGCTCACGCTCGAGGACAACGGCGTGCGCACGGCCGCCGTCTATGCCGCGGCAGGCCGGGCGGCGGCCGCGCTCGGCCGGGACGAGGACGCCATCGCCGTGGTCCAGGGCTGTCTCGCGATCGTCGATCGCGTTCGCCTGGCGGGGATGATGCGGCCGGAGCAGGCGGCCACGCTCATCGCCTCACTGCTCGAAGCCGGCGCGTCGCGCTCGATTCGCGAGGCGCTGCTGGCCTGGCTGAAGAGTGAACTGCTGCCCGGACTCCGCCGATCCGCCGGCACGGCCGGTCAGGACTCCGACGCCGAGACCCTGATGCTCAGGGCGCTGGCTGGTGCGGATCCGATCCGGCCCGTAAGGGTGGATTGGGAAGGCCACCAGTACTTCACCGATCTCGCGCACGCCGAGCGTGAGCGATTGACCCGTATCCGGCGCGCCCAGCACGATGTGTCGATCGACGAGGCCATCCGCTCGGCCACGG
>JANOJK010001028.1:0-1552 GCA_031408165.1 Acidobacteriota bacterium
GCGTTGCCGCGCAGACCGCGGCACATCTACCGGCCCGCGAGAACTTCGACGGCGCGCAACTGCCGATTGATTTTCAGTGGCTGCGATCGCCGTGGCGCGACGAGTTGTTCAGTCTGGCCGAGCGGCCGGGATTTCTCCGGCTATACGGACGCGAAACGGTGGGCAGCCAGTTCAAGCAGGCTCTCGTCGCGCGCCGGCAGCAGTCGCAATGCTACAGCGCGTCGACGATCGTCGAGATCGAGCCGCGGCACTTCCAGCAGATGGCTGGGCTCGTCTGCTACTACAACGGCTCGAAGTTCCACTACCTGTACGTGTCGACCGACGACGACGTCGGCAAGCACGTTCGGGTCATGTCGGCTCTGCCGGACCAGGCGCAGACCGACGCGTTCACTGCCCCTTTCGCGATTCGGTCGAATGTTCCGGTGGAACTGCGCGTGGAGATCGATTACGAACGTCTCCATTTCGGGTATCGCGTCAGCGGTTCCGATTGGACGTGGATTCCGCAGCAGTTCGATGCCAGCATCCTCTCCGACGAAGCCACGGCGCCGGGGCTGCCGAACTTCACGGGCGCGTTCGTCGGCATGGCGTGCCATGACATGTCCGGCGCCGGGGATCACGCTGATTTCGACTGGTTCGAGTACGTCGAGCGCTCTGATGGCGCGTAAGTCTGAAGCATCGCGATGCCGTGACGCCAAGACGGCATTCGACGCGTGGTTGAGGCGCTGAGAAACGCGAGGTGAGCGCGGCGCCGCGGATGCGGCGGCACTGCGGCGCGTGTCCGATTGGCGCGCCATCTGCGCATCGCGAATGGCATGAACCTGTCGGACGGCTCGCGCCGCGGCGGTCATTGTGTCCGTAGCATCAGCACGACGATGCCGTGCGCCGGCACCGTGTAGGTGAAGCCCGGCTTCACACCGGTCACTGTCGAGGTAATCGGCATCACCTGCTCCGGCGCGTCGATCGAATTGCTGGCTTGCGGGTCGGCGGAGAGCGTCACGGCAGTGGCCGTCGCGTCAGCGTGATCGACCGAACCTCAGGGTTGCGTTGCCGGACGAACCTTCCACGCGCATGTGCTCACGGCTGACGATCAACTTCGGTCGACGCTTCCATCCGGAGCGTTGTGATGAGGGCTCCCAGTGCGGCGGGTTGCTGCTTCCGACTCGGATAGTAAAGAAAAAAACCAGGGAACGGTGGACACCAATCCTCGAGGACGCGGACCAGATCTCCGCTCGCGAGATGCTCCTCGACACGGTCTTCTGATAGCCACGCGAGGCCAGCCCCGTCGAGCGCAGCGTGGATCACCAGGTCGAGTTCATCCAGGATCAGCGAACCATTGACGGCGATCGCGAGGGACTCGTCGCCCTTGTCGAGTTCCCACTTATATACGCTCTCACCCCGGTGTCGGAACCGAATGCACCGATGGTCCAGCAGGTCTCGTGGAGATGTCGGCTTCGCGTGTGAGTCGAAGTAGGCGGGTGAGGCGACGATGGCTGGCCGGAGATCCGGCGACACTCGGACGGCCACCATGTCCTGCGCGATGAACTCCCCGAAC
>JANOJK010001035.1:0-11585 GCA_031408165.1 Acidobacteriota bacterium
CGCGAGCGCGGCGACGATCTGGACGTCGAACGGACGCATCCCGAGGGCGCGGCGGGAAATCTCGCGGACCGTCGCATAGAGCGGGCCCCTGACCTCGTCAGGGCCGGCGCCGGCACGCGCCTGATCGCGCAGGTCGCGCGAACGCACGTCGAGGTCGTCGTTGGAGAGGGCGCGCACGTCAGGCTCGATCCGATTGATCCGTTCGAGCGCGTCGTCGAAGGACCGCAAGTCGAGTTCGACCGGCGAGCCGCGCAGCCGCGCGACGCGGTTGCGCCAGCCGACGGGGTTCCGCACGCACGGGGACGAGGTCTCCGGCGACATGAGTCTCCCTCATGATCCCTCACGGGCGGCTTCGGCGCTGGTAAAATGGGGAATGATGATTCGTTTTCTCTTGGCCATCTGCGTCGTGGCCGCCGCGGCCGCCGCGTCTGCTCAGACCGCGGCCACGATCACCGGCACGGTCAGCGACAGGTCCGGCGGCGCACTGCCCGGCGTCCACCTGACGCTGCAGAACGGCGCGACGGGCCTGACGCGGACCGCGGCGACCGCCGCGGACGGACGGTTCGTGTTCGCGGGCATGCCGGCCGGGGGCTACGATCTGCGCGCGGAGCTCCAGGGGTTCGGTCCGGTGGTGCGGCGCGGCCTCACGGCGACCGTCGCGCAGACGCTCTCGGTCGCGCTCGTGATGGATCTCGGCGGTCTCGAGGAGACCGTCACCGTCGCGGGGGGCACCGCCAGCGTGAACACCGGCACCTCCGAGTTGAGCTTCCTCGTCGGCGAGCAGGCCATCGAAACGCTGCCACTCAACGGCCGCAACTTCACCGATCTCGCGCTGCTGCAGCCCGGCGTGCTGCCGTACCCCTCGCGGGACGGGGGCTCGGTCGTGGCACATGGCCTCGGCATGAGCGTCAACGGGCAGGACTACCGCGCCAACGTGTACCTGCTCGACGGCACGCTCCAGAACGACTTCACCAACGGGCCCGCGGGCAGCGCCGCGGGGACGGCGCTCGGGATGGAGGCGATTCGCGAGTTCCGCGTCGAGTCGAACGCTTACAGCGCGGAATTCGGCCGCAATTACGGCGGTCAGGTGAACGTCCTCACGAAATCCGGCACCAACACGCTGCGCGGCAGCGCCTTCGAGTTTCACCGCAACGACGCGCTCGATGCGCGCAACTATTTCGACGTCTCCGGCAAGCCCGACTTCTGGCGCAATCAGTACGGCGCGTCGCTGGGCGGCCCGCTCCGCCAGAACCGCCTGTTCTATTTCGGCGCGTATGAAGGGCTGCGCGAGCGTCTCGGGAAGTCGATCGCGAGCTTCGTGCCCGACGACAACGCGCGCCTCGGCATTCTGCCCGACGGCCCCGTGACGATCAGCGATGCCGTCCGCCCCTACCTCGCGGCGATTCCCGTGGCCAACGGGCCGGCGATCGGCAGCGGCCTCGCCACGCATGCGTTCGCCTTCCCTCAGAAGCTGAACGAGACATTTCTGCAGGGTCGGGTTGACTACCAGGCCGGTCCTGCGCACCAGTTGTTCGCGCGCCATACCTATGACGAGGCCGCGCAGCGGCTGCCCACCGATTACCCGGCGTTCCCGCGCTCGTTCATCTCGACCGGCCAGTTCCTGACCGCCGAATACCGGAACGTGCGCTCGGAGCGCACGCTGCAGACGGCGCGGTTCGGGTACAGCCGCACGCGCGTCGGCCAGAACGTCGAAGCGAACCTCGCGTCACCATTGCCGCCGTTCGTCGCGGGGCGGGGGCTCGTCGGGGACATCGACATCGGGGGCATGCAGCGCTTCGGCCCGCAGAGCTCCGCGAATCTCCGCCTCGCACAGGACGTGTCGAGCGGCCAGTACGACCTGACGCACACGCGGGGGCGCCACCTGCTGAAGGCGGGCGCGCTCGTCGAGCGGTATCGGAACTTCATGACCAACCCGACGTTCAGCCTGGGGATTTACACCTTCGCGAACGTCCGCGCGTTC
The DNA here is from genome assembly GCA_031408165.1 of Acidobacteriota bacterium. Lineage (GTDB taxonomy): Bacteria > Acidobacteriota > Vicinamibacteria > Vicinamibacterales > 2-12-FULL-66-21 > JAICSD01. The sequence continues at coordinate 1,982 of JANOJK010001035.1, forward strand.
CTCGAGAACCGTCCGACGCGGTTCGTCGGTCTTCCGCCCGAGGGAGACATCAACCGCGACTGGCCCTGGACGCTGTACGGCGTTTACGCGCAGGACAGCCTGTCGATCACGCGGCGCCTCACGCTGAATGCGGGCCTGCGCTACGAGGTCACGACGCTGCCGGTGGACGCAAAGGGGCGCGACTCCGCGCTCGTGAACCTCAGCGACAACGCCCCGACCGTCGGCCGGCTCTACGACGGCCCGAGCCGCGCGAACATCTCACCGCGCGCCGGCGTGGCGTGGGACGTGTTCGGCGACGCCTCGACGTCGGTCCGCGGCGGCTACGGCCTGTACTTCGGCAGCACGGTGCAGCAGAACCTGATCGTGACCGTGACGAACCCGCCCGCGACGCCGCGGTTCGTCATCCCGAACCCCACGTTCCCCGCGCCCCCCTTCGACCGCGGCATCGGCAACACGATCCGGCCGATGCAGTGGGATCTACGGAGCCCGCGGCTGCACGTGTGGAACGCGAGCGTCCAGCGCGCGCTGCCGGCGGATTTCATCGCGACGATCGCGTACGCGGGATCGCGAGGCACCCGCCTGTACCGGAACACGGACGTGAACATTCCGGCGCCGTCGCCAGGCCCGGACGGCCGGCCGTTCTTCGCAGCGGGCCTGCCGAGGCCCAACCGCAGCTTCGGCACGATCGAGCTGAAGAGCAGCGACGGCAACTCCTGGTATCGCGCCCTGCTCGTCGAGCTCCGGCGCAGCTGGCGGGGAGGGCTGTCGCTGCAGTCCTCCTACACCTGGTCCCGCACCGAAGACACGACGCAGGCGTCGACGTTCTTCTCCGACGCGACCAACGGCACGACCGTCGCCTTCCCCGAAGTGATCCCCGGCTACAACAAGGGGCCGTCCGACTGGGACACGCCGCACAACTGGGTCCTCAACCTCACCTGGGACGTGCCGTTCGCGCGCGGCTGGCAGATTTCAGGGATCAGCACGGCCCGCAGCGGCCAGCCGCTCACGGTCTTCGTGCAGAACAACTGGTCCCGCTCGCAATGGTCCCCCTCCATCGCGCCGACCAGCGGCCTCGATCGACCGGATCTCGCGCCGGGCCGATCGCCGGCAAGCGCGGTGCTCGGACGCCCCGATCAGTGGTTCGACCCCGCGGCGTTCGTGCTGCAGCCGCAGGGCACGCTGGGTAACAGCCGCCGAGGGGCGTTCCGGGGGCCGAACCTGCGGACCATCGATCTGGCGGCAGTGCGGCGGGTGACGCTGGGCGGGACGGCGCGCGCGGAGCTGCGGCTCGAGGTCTTCAACGTGCTCAACCGCGCCAACTTCGGCACTCCCACGCTCATCGCGTTTTCGGGTGCGTCGCAGACCGAGGCGCCGTTGTCCAGCTTCGGGCGCGTTCGATCGACCGTGACGTCCGCCCGGCAGATGCAGCTCGGGATCAGGGTGTCGTTCTGAATGTTGAATGTTGAACGCTGAACGCTGAACGCTGAACGCTGAAGTCAGCATTCAACATTCAGCATTCAGCATTCAGCATTTCTAGTGAGCGTCATCCCAGCCGGGGCTCGATCTTCTCGGGGGTCGCGGCCGGGTAGGCGGGCACGGCGGTGGGCGCCCGGTGGAGGATCTTGCGGAACGGATTCAGCACGTCGCTCGGCCGCCAGGCGCGCATACCGTCGAAATACGAATAGACGACAGGGGTAATCAGCAGCGTCAGCAGCAGACAGAGCACCTGCCCACCGATGATCGTGACGGCCATCGAGGCGCGCGAGCCCGACCCCGCGCCGCGGCCGAAGGCGATCGGCAGCATGCCCGCGACAATCGCGATCGTCGTCATGAGAATCGGCCGCAGCCGGACGTGGTTCGCCTGGATCAGCGCCTGGTGCCGGTCCAGGCCCGCCTCGCGCAGCGTATTGGTGTAGTCCACCTGCAGGATCGAGTTCTTCTTGACGATGCCGAACAGCATCATGAGCCCGATGGCGCTATAGACGTTGATCGTCATCCCGAAGGCCATGAGCGCGAGCAGACCGGCCGGGAGGCTGAGGGGCAGCGCCGTCATGATCGTCAGCGGGTGGATGAAGCTGTTGAACTGCGATGCCAGCACCATATAGATGAAGAGGATGGAGAGCACGATGGCCAGGACGAAGTCGTTGCCCGCCTGGGCCAGAGTCCGGGCGCTGCCGCCGAACGTCACCTGGTAGCCGGCTTTCAGCCCCAGCTCGCCGGCCTTCCCGCGCGCCGCCGCGATCGCATCCCCCAGCGTGATCTTCAGCCGATCGAGGTTCGCGTTGACCGAGATCTGGCGCATCCGGTTGTAGCGGTCGATCGATCCCGGCGCGTTGCCGAGCGCGAGGTGCGCGACGTCACTGACGCGGACCATGCGGCCGCCGGCCGCCGGTACGAAGATGTCGCCCATCGTCGCCGGATTGTTGCGGAACGGCTCGTCGAGGCGCATCCGGACGCTGAACTGCTCGTCGCCGTCCTTGTACTTCGAGACTTCCTGGCCGCCGATGAGCGTGCCCATGGTGGACGACAGCGTATCGAGCGAGACGCCGAGGTCGGCGGCGCGCTGGCGATCGACGGTGACGCGCAGCTCGGGCTGGGTCGCCTCGAAGCTGGTGTCGGCGTCGGTGACGCCGTCGATCTCCCTGACCTTCGCGAGCAGCGCGTTGGCGTAGCGCTGCAGCTCTTCGACGTCGGGCCCCTGCACGATCATGCTGAGCCGGTTGGTGCTGCCGCCCCCGCCGCCGCCGCCGCGGCCCCCGCCGCCGCCGCCGGCGGTCGACGCGCCCGAGATGTCGGTGCCGCCAGACACGCTGATCCGCGCGTTCCGGTACTTGCTCAGCGCGCGCCGGGCGACCTGCATCAGCTCCTGCTGCGACTGCTTCCGCTCGTCGATCGGCGTCAACTGCACCGAGTAGTTGCCGCTGCCGTTCTGGATCGACGTCATCATGGCGGCCAGGTTGGTGCCGAGCGCCTGGCGAAGCTCCCCCTCGATCGGCGTCATGTACTCGAGTGTGCGATCGAAGCTGGTGCCGCGCGGCAGCCTCAGGTTGACGCTGAACTCGCTCTGGTCGTCGTCGGGCACCAGCTCCTTGCCGACGTAGGGATAGAGGAAGACGGCCGACGAGACGACCACGGCGGCGATGACCAGCATCACCGGGCGATGCGCCAGCGACCACTCGAGCATCACGCCGTACCTGCGATCGATCCAGGCGTACACGCCGCGGTCCTTGCTCTTCTGGTGGCCGGCCCTGGCGTCTTCGGGGCGCAGCCACCACGCGCACAGCGCGGGCGTCAGCGTGAACGACACGAACATCGACAGCATGATGGCGGTCGCCGAGGTGAGGCCGAAGCTGTAGAAGTAGCGGCCGATCTGCCCGGTCATGAACGCGACGGGCACGAAGATGACCACCAGCGACAGCGTGGTGGCCATGACGGCGAGCCCGATTTCCGCCGTCCCCTGGATCGCCGCCTCCTTCGGGCTGACCCCCTTCTCTTCGATGAAACGGAAGATGTTCTCGAGCACCACGATCGCGTCGTCGATGACGATGCCGGTCGCCAGCGAGAGCGCGAGCATCGTCATGTTGTTCAGCGTGAAGTCGAGCGGCCGCATGATCACGAAGGTGCCGATGATCGAGGTCGGGATGGCCAGAGCGGCGATGATCGTCACGCGCAGGTTGCGGATGAAGAGAAACACGACCAGCGCCGCCAGCACGCCGCCGAGGATCAGGTGCAGCTGGATTTCCTCGAACGACTTGCGGATGAAGCGCGACTGGTCGCGGGTCGGCTTGACCCTGATGTCGGACGGCAGCGTCGCCTGGATGGTCTCGAGCCGCGCCAGGACGCGATCGACGACCGTCACCGTGTTGGAACCCGACTGCTTGCGGATCGACATCGAGATCGCGTTCTCGCCGTCGAGCCGCGTCTGGCTGCGCACTTCCTCGTTCGCGTCGGTGACGCGGGCCACGTCGCCGAGCGTGATGACGGAGCCCTCCTTGTAGGACAGGACGATCTTCTCGAACTCGCCCACGCTGCGCAGGCGCCCCATGGTGCGCATCGAGATCTCGGACGGGCCGGCGATGAAGCTGCCGCCCGGGATCTCGGTGTTCTGGCGGCTGATCGCACTCCCGACCTGGTCCACGGTGAGCCCGTAGGCGTTCAGGCGGTTGGGGTCGAGCAGGACCCGGATCTCGCGCCGGCGGTCGCCCATCAGCTGCACTTCGCCGACGTCCTGCACGGTCTCGAGCACCTGCTTGACCTGCTTGTCGGCGATCTGGGTGATCTCTTTGGGCGACCGGTTGGAGAACACGACGAGCGTCAGGATCGGCGCGGAGTCCGGATCGTTCTTGCTGACCACCGGCGGATCGGTGTCGCGCGGGAACCGGATCGTGGCGACCTTGTCGCGGACGTCCTGGGTCGCGGCTTCGATCTCACGCTCAAGCGTGAAGGTGATGGTGCAGTTGCCGTTGCCCTGGTTGGAGCTGCAGCGCAGCTCCTCGATGCCGTTGATGGTGTTGACCGCGGCCTCGATCGGCTTGGTGACGGTGGTCTCGATCTCCTCCGCGCTCGCGCCGGGCAGGCCCGCCCGCACGTTGACCGTCGGGTTGTCGGTCCGGGGCATCAGATCCAGCCCGAGATCGCGATACGAGAACCAGCCGAGGATGATGAGCGCGGCGCTCATCATGACGGCAAAGACCGGACGGCGGACGCTGACTTCGGCGAGCTTCACCGCGGACCTCCGCCCGCCGCACCACCGCCGCGGCGTCCCTCGCCTCCCTGTCCGCGGCGGCCGTCACCGCGCCGTCCGCCGCCCGCCCCCGGCGTTCCCGTGTCGATCTCCACGCTGACGCCCGTCGCGAGCTCGTTCAGACGGCTGGCGGCGAGCGTCTCGGGGCCCTTCAGTCCTTCGACGATCTCCCATTGATCGCCCTGACGCACGCCGAGCGTGACCGACTGCTGCGTGATCCGGCCGTCCTTCACGAGATAGACCGACGAGACGCCGGCAAGCGTCGAAATCGCGCTGTCGGGCACGGCCATCACCCCCTCGTCGCGCCGCGTGAGAATCACGCCCTTGGCGAAGAAGCCGGGCTTGAGCCGGCGATCGCGGTTGTCCACGAGGGCCTCGACGGTGAACGTCCGCATGACCGGGTCGAGCGACGGGCCGACGTGCGCAACCTTGCCGTGGAACACCACGTCGCCGAACGACTCCACGCGAAACTCCACCGCCTGGCCCGGCTCGATGATCCCGGCATGGCGCTCCTGGACGCCCGTGCGCAGCTTCAGCGGATCGACCTGAACGATCGTGGCGACCGGCGTGCGCTCGCCGATGTACTCGCCGACCTGTACGGAGCGCTCCGACACCACGCCGGTGATCGGCGCGCGGACGACGGCGTCGGCGAGCTTCTTGGCGGCGAGGTCGTAGGCCGCGCGGCGGTCCTGCAGCACGGCTTTCTGCCCGCGCGCGGTGTCCACCGCCGACTGGTACGCCGCCTCACTCACTTTCAGGCGCGTCTCGGCCGCCTGGAGATCGACCGGCGACAGCAGCCCGCGCCCGGCGAGCATGCGCGCCCGCTCACTCGTCGCGCGGGCGTCGTCCCGGCCGGCGCTCGCGTTGCGCACCGACCCGATCTCGTCGTCAGGAGGCGCCGTGTCGGCGGCGTCGATCGGGCCGTGCATGCCGAGTTGCGCGCGCGTCTGCCGCAGGGCGCTCTCGGCCCGCGCGAGCGCCAGCGCCAGCTCCCTCGGCTCGAGCCGCGCCAGCGGATCGCCGGCGCGCACTTCGCGGCCAATTTCGACGAGCACCTGCCGTACGATCCCGGCGGCTTCGGCGCTGACGGTCGCCTGATCCGGCGACAGCAGGGTCCCGGCGAGATCCACCTGACGCTGGACCGCCATGCGCTGCACCGTGGTGGTACGGATGGCGACCGCGGGGCTGCCACCACGCCGGGCCTGGCCGCCGGCCGGCTGGGTGCATCCGCAGGCCAGCGCCGCACAGGCCAATGCGAGGCCTGGCCGCCGCAACGTGTTGAAAAAGGGTGACATGGTTCGACTTGTTTACGACGCCGGGGGACCGGGCGTTTCCGGCCCGGGGCTCCCGATACACGCTCGGTCGGCTTCTTTCATCGCGGCCCGGGAGGTAGGCGCCGGCCGCCGAGACGCCAATCAGGTGGCCTGGCACCGCCAGCCGGGTGCCTCATGGATTGTAAGGGCAGCCGGGTCCGCCCGTAACGGCGCGTGAGCGACGCAACAGCGCGGCGCGGAACAGCCGGCAGCTCGGCTACTTGAAGTACTTGTCGAGGAAGACCAGGAACGCTTTCCAGTCTTCGGGGGTCGCGGCGTGCGGGCCGGTATGGTAGTGCCATCCGAGGTCACCGCTCGTCAGCGGCGTATCGAGGGGCGGCTGCGCAGATGAGACGCCGAGATCCTTCTTCCCGAGCAGGCGGTAGACCGGTCCGGCGGCGACGGCCGCCAGGTACTCGCCGACCGGATCGGCCCACTGATCGGCGGTGCCGCCCGTGAGGAACACCGGCCGCGGCGCGCTGAGCGCGATCAGCATGTGCGCGTCGACGGGCATGTCCTGCCATCGTCCAGCCCATTTCTGGAACGACGCCGAGAACCACCATGGAAAGTTCTGCGTCATGTCGTCCACGGTCTCGCCATAATCCCGCCGTGACAGCGCGGTGCCCATCTCTCCGGCGCAGCTCGAGAAGACGGCGGCGATCCGGGGGTCGTTCGCCGACGCCCACAGCGCGGTCTTGCCGATGCGTGAATGGCCGAAGACGGCGATGTGCCCGGCGTCGACCGCGCGGTCGGTTTCGAGATAGTCGATGGCGCGGCTGACGCCCCAGGCCCACGCGCTGATCGCCCCCCAGTCGTCGGCGGCCGGCTCGGCACCGTGAGGGCGGGCACGCGCGATGACCCCCTCGTCGAGGCTGGTCTGTCGATCCGGCTGGATGTCCTGATAGAAGATCGTCGCGTAACCCCAGCCGCGGGCGAGGATGTCGGCGGCGACCGGCGGCTCGCCCGTCGGTGGCGCCGGGGCTCCGGCAGGACGCGCCCCGCCGCCGAAATTCAGCAGCAGGATCACAGGGACGCGCCGCGTTGCGCGCGCGGGGGTGTACAAGGTCAGCGGGATCTCCTGTGCGCCGGCGCCCTCCCCGATCGTCCCGACCACCCGCGCAATCGCGACCGCACCTTCGCGGGCCGCCGGCTCCCTGCCGGTGACGCGCCACGTCACCTTCGGCGCATTCGTCGGGACGCGGCCGAAGATCCCGGATTCGTACATCCGCATGATTTCGGGGCGACGCTGGCGCTCCCACATGCGCGCGTCGCGCACGCGCTCGCCGTTCGCCATCACGAGCGGGTCGGGCAAGGTGTAGGGCGGGACCTTGCTTTCGTCGTAGTTGGAGATGTGCCCCGTCTTGACCGCCAGCCGGCGCGGGTTGCCGTTCGCGTCATTCCCGAGATTTGTGACCGGCGCGGCCGGCGTCGGGGGCTGCTGGGCCCTCGTCATCAGTGCCATGCAGGAAAGCGCGCACGTCAGGAACACGGCTCGTCTGGACATTGAGACCTCACGGTTCGACAGTCTGAATAGCGATCATCTTACCGCCGGCCGGCTCCGGCGCGGGCGCCGGCTTTCCCCCGGTCACTTTCGCCAGCACCGCCTCCAGCACCGGCGTCATGTGCCCCAGCTGGCGGGCCCGGATGATCACGTTCCAGGCCGCTTCGAATTTCTTCCAGCCGGCGGCATAGAAGAAGTGCTTCGCCTGGTGCTTCAGCGACCCGTGCGAGAGCGACGCGCGCGAAATCGAGGACCAGCGGTAGAACTCGCGATACGCCCAGTCGTAGCCGTTCTTGAGCACCTCGGGCTGCAGGCGCGCCGGCCGGTAGACGACATGCCGCGTGTCGTAGAGATCCCAGTTCGTCGTCGCAATCCGCCCCTCCGCCTGCATCCGCGCGTACAACTTCGTTCCCGGATACGGCGTCTGGATGTGGAAGGTCGCAGTCGTGATGCCGTTCTCGATTCCCCAGTCCACCGTCCGGCGGAAGACGTCCCCCTCGTCGTCATCCATCCCGAACACGAAGCTGCCGTTGATCATGATGCCCAGGGCGTGGAGCCGATCGGCCACGGCGCGGTAGTCGCGGCCGAGATTCTGCCGCTTGTTGCTCCGGACCAGGTTGCCGGGCGTGAGCGTCTCGAAACCGACGAAGAGGCTGCGCAAGCCCGCCTCGGCGGCGTGCTCGATCAGGTTCCCCCGCAGGATCGAGTCGACCGTGGCGGCCCCCTGGAACAGCCGGTTCATCCCGCGCATGCCGTCGAAGAGCGCCCGGGCGAACCGCGGATCGCCCAGCAGGTGATCGTCGAGGAAGTACAGGTGACGTCCGGGAAGGCGATCGATCTCCGCCAGCGCCTCGTCCACGCGCTGCGTGTAGAACCCGCGCCCGCCCGAGAAGAACGCGTCCTTGTAACAGAACTCGCAATGCTGTGGACAGCCGCGCGTCACGACGATGGAGTTCGGAACGAGGTAGTTGCGGCGCCTGATCAGATCGCGCCGGATGGGCGGCACGCGGTCGAGCGTGCGGCCATCGGCGGATCGGTAAACGGTCGCGGCACAACCGGCGCGAAAGTCCTCGAGGAACCGCGGGAATGTCTGCTCGCCGGGACCGAGGAAGATGGCGTCGGCGTGGACGGCGGCTTCGTCCGGCATCGACGTGACGTGCAGCCCGCCGAGCGCGACGAAGCATCCCCTCGCCCGGTAGTGATCCGCCAACCGGTAGGCTCGGTACGCGTTGGTGATGTAGACCTGGATGACGACGAGGTCCGGACGATCCCCGGTGGTGTGCGTCTCGACGTGTTCGTCGACCAGGACGGCCTCGTCGTCCGGCCGCAGATAGGCGGCGAGTGTCGCAAGGCCGAGCGGGGGGAAGAGCGAGTACTTGATCGGCCGGAAGAACGGCGACGTGGCTTCCGTCAGCGCGGGCAGGATGAACTTGACGCGAAGGGGCCTGAGGAATTTCATACTTTGTATTGTAAAGTTAAAAGGGTATCATGAGGCCAGGCATTTTTCATGAAACGGCTGTTCGATGTCGCGGGGGCGCTCGGCGGACTGGTGTTCTTCGGCCCGGTGATGGCGGTGGCGGCGGCCGCGATCCTGCTGGAAGACGGCGGACCGATCGTGTTCCGGCAGGTGCGGGTCGGCCGCGCGCGGCGGCCGTTCGAGATTCTGAAGTTCCGATCGATGCGCGAGGGGCAGGTGACCTCGGTCGGCCGGCTGTTGCGCGCGACCGGACTGGACGAACTGCCGCAGTTCGTCAACATCCTGCGCGGCGATCTGAGCGCGGTCGGCCCGCGGCCGCTGACCGGTGCTGACATCGCCCGTTTCGGCTGGACGGCGCCCGAGTGCGATTTCCGCTGGAGCGTCCGGCCCGGGCTGACCGGCCCCGCCCAGCTCGTCGGCTACGACTCACCGCGCTACTCGCTGCGCCTGGATCGCCGCTACATCGCCCGCCGGACGATGTGGCTCGACGTCCGTCTCGTGGCGATGTCCTTCCTGATCAACGCGCTCGGCAAGCGGCGCGCGAGGCGGCTGCTCTTCCAGCGGTGAGA
>JANOJK010001050.1:0-3839 GCA_031408165.1 Acidobacteriota bacterium
CGCTCGCCCAGGCGCCACAGCGCCTCGGCCGCGCGCTTGATGCGTGCCTCGTCGGACGCGTCGAGAAAGAAGGGGCGCAGGAAGGGGCAGAGCAGCCGGCCGCCGAACGTGAGGTGACGCTCCCGCATGCGTGTCGCCAGCCCGGCGCACAGGTTCGGGTCGCCCTGCGCCCGCACCAGCGCGTGCCACGCCGCTATCGGATCGTTGCCACTAATCATCCGTCCGCCCGGACTCCCGCTTCCAGGACCCAGCTTCCAACCGCAAACCTCCAGCCTCCAGCCCCAAACTCCACCCTCCGACCTCAAACCTCCAGCCTCTAGCCTCCAACCTCCCGCCTCCCGCCTCCAACCTCCGACCTCCGACCTCCAACCTCCAACCTCCGACCTCCAACCTCCGACCTCCAACCTCCAACCGGGCGTCAGCTCGTCAACCGGCATTTGAGGAGCGTGTACACCGCGTCCACGCCGTCTATCCACCGCATTTTCTTCCCCTCGTCCACCCGCCGCGGATTGTACGAGATGGGGACCTCGACGATCCGGCGCCCGGCGCGGAGCAGCCGGGCGGTGAGCTCGGGCTCGATGTCGAAGCCGACCGCGCGCAGCCGAAGGCCGGAGAGCGCCTCCCGGCGCATCACCTTGTAGGCGGTTTCCATATCGGTGAGGCGGCCGCCGAACAGCACATTGGTGAGCATGGTCAGGAACCGGTTCGCGCTGCGCGTCTTCATCGACACGCGGGAGCTCGGCGACAGGAACCGCGAGCCGTAGACCACATCGGCGCGCTGCTCGAGGATCGGCTGCAGGAGCCTCGTGTACTCCGCCGGGTCGAGCTCGAGGTCGGCGTCCTGGATGAGGAGGACGTCTCCGCTGGCGAATGCCAGCCCCATCCGCACCGCGGCGCCCTTTCCGAGGTTGATCGGGCTGTGGTAGACATGGACCGGCAGATTCGGCGGCAGGCGCCGCTCGTCGATCGCGCGCCGCGTCCCGTCGGTCGAGCCGTCGTTCGCGATCACGATCTCCATCTCGATGCCGCCGAGATCCACGGCGGCGACCCGCTCGAGTACCTCCTGGATGGTCTGCTCTTCGTTGTAGACGGGGATGATGACGGATAGACGCATGCGCCCAGGCGGCGCCACTATACGCCACCGCGCGGGTCGTCTGCTCGCTTTCCTGGGCGCCGTGACGGCGGCGTGGTCCTTCGTCGCGCTGCTTTCGGGCGGCGTCGCCGTTCACGCTGGCCCGCTCGTCCTGTCCTCGCGCGATCCGCTCCGCCCTCTCGTCATCGCGCTCGTGCTGCTGGCCGCCGCGCGCGTGCTCCTCGGCGGCGCGGAGTTCCGGCGCGGCGTGCGGGCCGTCACCGGGGAAGGGGATCGCCTGCCCGCCCGGATCGCCTTCGCGTCGGCGGCTGCGGTGCTGATCGTCGCCGTCGCCTGGAACACGCGCGCCGCCGGAGGCTCGGATTCTTCCTGCTACGTCCTGCAGGCCGAGGCCTTCGCCCGCGGGCGCCTGGCGCTCGCCAGTCCGTTGTCGGGCGTCCTTCCGGACGCCACCCCGGCGATGTTCGCGCCGATCGGGTTCGTGCCCTCGCCGGTCGCGCCGTTCGCGGCCGTGCCGATTTGCGCCCCGGGTCTCGCGCTCGTGATGACGGCCGCTTCCCTCGCGGCCCCGGGCGCCGTCTTCCTCGTCGTCCCCGCCTTCGCGGCGCTTGCGGTCTGGCTCACATTCCTGCTCGGACGAGAGATCGACGATGGGGTGACGGGGGCGGCGGCGGCGGTGCTGCTGGCGACGAGCCCGATCTTCCTCTTCCAGTCGGTGCAGCCGATGAGCGATGTGCCGGCTGCGGCGTTGTGGCTCGCGGCGCTCGTCTCGCTCGTCGGACCCGCGGGTGCGCGGATCGGAGCGGGCACAGCGCGACGGCAGGTCGTGGCCGGCCTCTGCTCGTCGGCCGCCGTGCTCATGCGCCCCAATATCGCGCTGATCGTCCTGCCGCTGGTGTTCCTGCTTCCCGGCCGGCGAGGGCCGTTTCCCGACGCGCCGGAGGCGCGGCGACGGGCGTGGCTCCGGTTCGGGCTGGCGGCCGTGCCGGGCCTCGCGGCGATGGCGTGGCTGAACGCCGCGCGCTACGGATCGCCCTTCTCGTCCGGCTATGGGAGCACCGATGTGCTCTTCTCAGTCGCGCACCTCGCCCCGAACTTCGCGCGGTACCCGCGATGGATCGTCGAAACGGAGACTCCGCTGGTCGCCGCGGCGCTGCTCGCGCCGTGGTGGGCGTGGCGGCACGCGGACCGCCGGCGGCCCGTGCTCGTGTCGCTCGCGGCGGTCGTCCTCACGTGCGCGACCTACCTCGCGTACACGGTCTTCGACGACTGGTGGTACATCCGGTTCCTGCTCCCCGCGCTGCCGGTGCTGACCGTGCTCGGCGTCGCCGTCCTTCTCGAGCCGGTTCGCGGCCATCCGCGCGTCAGGGCCGCGATCGCGATGGCCGCCTGCGCGCTTGCGGGCGCCTGGCACCTGCATGTCGTCGGCAGCCGCCGCGTCCTCGACCTGCAGGCGCTCGAGTCGCGGTTTGTCGTCACCGGCGGGTATGTGTCGCGCGCGCTTCCGGCCGGCGCCGTGGTCCTCGCGGTGCAGCAGAGCGGCAGCATCCGGTTTCACGGGGGCCGCGAGACCATCGTGTGGGACGCGATACCGCCCGGCGGGCTCGATCGCACAATCGCCTGGCTGCGCGCGAACAACCGCCCGCCCCTGATCGCGCTCGAGGACGGGGAGGAACCGGCATACCGCGCGCGGTTCGCGACCGAGCGCTATGGCGCGCTCGACTGGCCCCCCGCCGCCGAGGTGCATGCGCCGGTGCGGGTGCGCGTCTACGACCCTGCGTCGCGGGACGATTTCGCGCGAGGAATGGTCCGCCCGACCGAGTCCATCCGCTGACCCCTCGAGCGGTGGCGGGCGCATTCGCAAGAGTTGACAGCATCACTTTTGGCGTCGTATAGTGAGTGGGTTCGGCGCGGTCCGCCGGACGTTTCTTGAAAGCAAGCCTCTCGGGCTCGACCAATCCCCCGACGTCATGCCGGCGGTAATCGTCACCAGAGGGGCCGGGACTTGACAAGGTTTCCGGCGCTTAGTAAGATTGTAAGGTTCCCCTGAAGACGGTCACGTCTGCAGGGGGAAGCAGCTCGACCGCGCGAGTTTTCGCGTTGTCGGGCAAGGTCTCCGGTTCTTTGAAAACTAGATAGAACGTGCAAGCACTTTATCCGCCGGAGCTCTCACGAGCGACGGTGGAGAACCCGTCGAGTATCAGCGGGTGGCGCAGCGTAATTCGTTGACTGGCCGTCAGTTATGGTCAGAAGGCGAGCTGTGAACCACCTATACTTGACATAACTGAACAACGTAAGAGAGCCATCAATCAACGGCTACTCAGCGTTAAAACGTTTCCACCGTAGCGCTGCAAGGCGCGAAGGTGGATGCGCCTTTAACATGAGAGTTTGATCCTGGCTCAGAATCAACGCTGGCGGCGTGCCTAACACATGCAAGTCGAACGCGAAAGCCCCGCAAGGGGTGAGTAGAGTGGCAAACGGGTGAGTAACACGTGGGTGATCTGCCTCAGAGTGGGGGATAACGACCCGAAAGGGTCGCTAATACCGCATAACATCCTGCGCTTGGATGCGTGGAGATCAAAGTTGGGGATCCGCAAGGACCTGACGCTTGGAGAGGAGCCCGCGGCCGATTAGCTAGTTGGTGAGGTAACGGCTCACCAAGGCAACGATCGGTATCCGGCCTGAGAGGGCGGACGGACACACTGGGACTGAGACACGGCCCAGACTCCTACGGGAGGCAGCAGTG
>JANOJK010000322.1:0-2925 GCA_031408165.1 Acidobacteriota bacterium
GTGCTCGACCTCCCGCTTGCTCTTGTGCCGCGCCGCGTCGAGCACCCCACGGTGATTGTCGGCGGTCAGGTGCGGCGCGAGCAGGCAGATGGTGGTGAGGCTGGCCTCGCCGCCCGCGAGCCGCTCGAGAATGATCGGGAATCGACGCCCGGCGCGCGCCGCCGCGATCCGGGCGTACGCCGCGGACTCCGACAGTCGGAGCACGCGCGTGCAGTAGACGAACAGCGACGAGCATCCCTCGCCCAGGAAGAGCCGCCGCGCGTCGACCTGCGCAAGGGACGCGACGAGCGCCGCCGTCGCGTGACGCTCCTGGTGTGCGAGTCGCTTCACCGCGAGGAGGAGGTCGCGGTCCGAAAGGTCCTCGAACGATGGCGGCGCATCCATGTCCCTGTATACCACGCACATTTTCGAGGGCCAGAACGCCGCTCCAGCGGGCGATCGCCGCTCCAGTCCTGACGCGTGCAGGCATCGTTCAGGAAATCGCACCTGGTGCCTCGTGGCGCCCCGCGGGGCCCATCGCGAGAGCGGGAGGCAACATCAGCAGGTGCCCCTCCGAAAACCTGTCAAGTGTTGTTTTGTGCACGACGTAAAAAAACTCCGTCCGGACGGAGCTGAGCATCCGGCACAACATCGGTGCCAGCCGACCAGCCCATGCCCGCGCGACAGCCGCGACTCCCGCCCGCAGCTGCTGGGTGGGATAGTGACACGCGCGTCCTTGTGCTTGATGACGTCGACGGGTGTGGGCCCGGTGGTCTTCTTCTGCTTCTTTGCCTTGCGGGACGCGGGGAATCGGTGATCAGCAGTCCTGCCGCACACGCCACCGATGGACGCGTCGTCTACAGATTTACCGGTGGCGCGACTCTACGGCTGACGCGAACCGCGGGCGGCGCCGGCCCACGCGGCCGGCGTGATCCCCTTCCAGCGGCAGCCGCTGTACGCAGGCGTCGGATGGAAGCGCCAGGTCAGATACAAGCCGCTCTGCGACAAGCAGAGATCCGATCGCCCGAGTTCCGTGAACGAAAACGAGAACGCGGAAAACGGGCGGCCGTCGCCTCTAATCGCGACCTTGTCCGTACCCTGCAGCGGAATCTCCGCCAGCAGCACGGAGGTCTGCCCGGAAAGCGGGACCCAGGCGCCGCCGTCGAGACGAATCGAGTAGTGCTCCGCGGCGGGCGGCACCTCGGGGCTGATCTTCGCCTGGGCGCGCTCGACGTGAGGGAGCACGCACAGCGAACCGGTGGTGGCATCTCACGCGCCTGTGCGCTGAGCGAAACGGTGCTCGCCGCGGCCAGCATCAGCGCGACGGCAACGGGAGCGGAAGGTCGCGTCACTTGTCCCTCCTCGCAGCTCGGAACTCCTGCGGCTGACACGGATCAAAGAAAACCCGGAACGACCCAGATGAACAAACCCATGACGCTCGCCAGCGCCAGGACACCTCTGGCTTTCCCCTTGCCAGCGATTGCGCATGCCAGCCCGAAGACGGTCAGCCATTGCGCAATGCCGTGGGACTGCTGCCGCATTACTGCGCCGATAAACGCGTCGAAGTTCCCGTGCATATAGAGCTGCCACCTGATGAAGAGCGCGATGTTGGCGCAACTGCTCAACAGCCCCGCGCCCACGACCCACCTCCGCCATGCGGGCTCCAGCCGGCGGTCGTACCGATACCAGAGCACTCATCCGGCCACGACGACCACCGGCAGTGCAAACAGATTGACGGCGTACAGTTCCATCTGGCGGCTCGGCTACAGTCCCCAGCCCGGGAGCTGCGGCAGGATGTGGTTCTATTTACGTGGGTTGCACCGACTCACGGACGCCGGATTGGCGAAGGGCACGACCATCGGCATCGATGCCAACACGTTGGAAGCGAACGCGGCGCTGCGCAGCATCGTGCGGCGCGATACCGGCGAGACCTACGACGAGTTTCTCACACGACTGGCGCAGGCCTCGGGCATCGAGACGCCGACGCGCGAGGATTTGCCGCGGATCGATTCGAAAGCGGCAGCACAAGGGCTCGAACGACGACTGAACCCATCCGCATGATCGAGCTGTCCCAAGCCAGATTTCCCCGCCGCCAGGCTGGCGTCGAAGCCCGACCCGTAATCGTGACCGCCAGTCCCCGCGGTGCCGCGCGACGGAGTCACCGCGGAATCCCCGGCGTGATGACGGTGAAGGGCAGCGCATGATCAGTTCCGGCTGGCATCCACACCGGCGCGTCCACGCAGCTCGAACTCCTGCGGCTGACACGGATCAAAGAATCGCGGGAATGACCCAGATGAACAATCCCATGACGCTCGCCAGCGCCAGGACACCCCTGGCGATGCCCTTCCCCGCGATCGCGCATGCCAGCCCGAACACAGTCAGCCACAGCGCAATGCCGGATGACTGCTGCCGCATTAGTCCGCCGGTGATTGAGTCAGATGGTCCGTACATGTAGAGCTGCCACCTGACAAAGAGCGCCACGTTGGTGCAGTTGCTCAACAGGCCTGCGAAGACGACCCGCCGCCGCCAAGTGGGCTCCATCCGACGGTCGTACCGATACCACAGCACCAAGCCGGCGAGGAGCACGACAGGCAGTGCGAAGACGTTGACGACGTACGGTTCCATCTGCCTCCTTGGCTATTGTGCGCAACCCGGAAGATGCAGCACAGTATCGTTCAAAATGTAGTCCCGACTTATAAGAACGGCTTTGTCGTAGTCCCAGATCCCGTTTACAACGTTGAAGGCCCAGTGACTTCCTTTTCAGAATGAAGCGGAAAGCCCCGGCGTGATGACGGCGAAGGGCAGCGCGTTTGGAGGCCGTGATGGCAGCGCATGATCAGTACTGGCTGGCATCCACACCGGTGCGTCCACGCAGCTCGAACTCCTGCGGCTGACAGGGGTCAGAGAATCCCGGGAACGACCCAGATGAACAATCCCATGACGCTC
>JANOJK010001111.1:0-1601 GCA_031408165.1 Acidobacteriota bacterium
CGATGCGCCTGTTGCGGGCGATGGCGCGCCGCCTGCGCCAGTCGAACCAGGTGATCGAAGCCGATCGCGCCTATACTTCCGGGCCACGCCTCGCGTGCCCGTGCGTGATGCCGGCGAAGCGGCAGTATTGCCGTTCGAGGACCACGCCCGAATGCAGCATGACCGTCACGAGGAAGCGCGCCTGGCGCTCGGTGAACCCGAGAGGCTGGAGTTTGGCGGCGCGTTCCGGCACGAGGTCGCGGAACCCCCAGACGTCGCTCATCGCATCACCCGAGGAGCTCCTCGGCCGACCGGGGATTGGGTGGCCGTCCGCCGCCTCCTCTGCCTCCGCTGGCTCGAATGGCGAGCCCGACCCGGTAGCGAGTGAATCCGGACCGGGCCATGCCGGCTGCGTGCGCGCCACGGTAGTGCGGGGTAACGACCTCGATGTCTTCGTGACGGACGTGTCGATCCTGATCCTCGTATTCGATCCGGGCGTCTGGGAAGTGGACGCTGCCGTCGAAGAACGGGAGTTCGTGCTCGCGTGCCCAGGCCTCAATCGCTTCCGGCGCACGGTCCGGCCGGCCGTCGCTGTGGGCCCGTCCCCGGTTCCGCTCCTGCAGGAACTGCTGGTAGTCACGCTTCAATTCGTAGTCGAGGACGACGCGCCGGACGTGTCCGCCGCGGGCATGGAGGCGCTCCTCGGCGCGCTGAAACGCGCGGTAAACCTGGGCGTCGTGAGTCAGCTCCCGCGGCTTCCGGAGGCCCGCGTAGAACGTTTGCCGGGGCTCGTGGACGCGCTCCAGGCGATTCGCCTCGAGCACGTCTCGACCGCGACCTGTCAGGACGACGACGTCACGGTCCCGGCTCTCGAGTGGGATTCGTTCGAGCAGGCCCGACTCCTGGAGATGTCGAAGGCCTTGCCGAGCCGGCTTTGGGTCCCGATCACCGTCGAACAGATCGCGCAAGTCATCGGCGTGGACGACCCGAAACGCTCCGATCGTGGCGAGCGCCTCGCTCTCTTGGCCGTTCAGCTCATAGGATCGCTGCCGGTCGCGCACGAGTTCGCGGTCTGGGCCCCGCGGCAGGTCGACATGGCGACCGAAGGTACTCGGGCCGTGATCATCGCGGTCGCTGCTGCCTCGCGATCCACGATGGCGTTCGAATGAGTCGCCCCTGCTGCGCCCGTCGTCGTCCCGTGGGTCGTAACGATCGAACATGACTCCTTGCAATCCCGACGAATCGTGGTACCGATCCGTGAAGCGAGTATGGAATGAGCTCGACGTTTTCGGAAGCGATCGTCGGATGATGAAGGGTGGGGTCCGGTGGTGAAGGATGTTGTGATGACGCGACGTGCTCTCTGCGGCTAACCTACTCGGAGCGAGACAACGACGTCGTTCTCACGGAGGGTCGAGTGGTCAAGGTGCCGGCAGTTGGAAGCAAGTCCCCAAAACGCAGTACGCGACCGAAGCTGGTGCACCAGTTCCTCATCGTCCTGAGCGGGACAGACCCGCTCGTCTGGCGCCGGCTCCAGGTCCCTGAGAGGTACTCGTTCTGGGACCTGCACGTGGCCATCCAGGACTCAATTGGGATGGCTTGACTATCATCTTCACGAGTTCCGT
>JANOJK010001157.1:0-1794 GCA_031408165.1 Acidobacteriota bacterium
CCCATGCCACGGCCAGCGCCAGTGATAAACCAAATCTTCTTGTTACTCACGACATCTCCCAGTTTAAGGCGCGACTCTCAATCGCAGCACGCCGAAGCGGCCATAGGGTTAGTCTTGAGGGCTCGGTGCGCCGACCTTGGAGAGCGTCCCGAAGGCTCAGCTTTTTGGCAGCGGTGAGTTGCCGTGATCCGCTGCAGGGCGATGATTTGGCGGAGCGCGCGCACATGAGTCCCTCGACCTTCCGCCAGCATTTCCGCTCTCTCACGGGCGTGAGTCCGCTGCAGTACCAGAAGCAATTGCGTCTGCAGGAAGCACGGCAATTGATGTTGAACGAGAACCTGGACGCGGGGAACGCCGCAGGGCGTGTGGGTTATGAAAGCGCCTCGCAGTTCAGCCGCGAGTACAGCCGCTTGTTTGGCGCGCCGCCTCAGCGTGATATCACGCGCATGCGGCTCGCTTCCGTCGCCGCCGTGCCCGGCGCTCGCCGAACAGTCGCGAGGTCCACAGCTGGTAGAACTGGTTCACGCCATCGATCGACCCGACCGGCGCTCGCGTCTCGATGAACGTGCCGCGGTTGCCTGAACATCTGAACCGACCGACAGGGATCCGGAACCCGCTCGATCGGGTATCTCTACTGTCCGAAGCTTGTATACAGATTTCGGACAACCGGTTCTCGACGCTCGATCGACAACTGACTGCAGCGCGGTCAGTTGGCTGTCATTGCTTTCTCAGGCGGCGGTGATCAGCCAGTTGGGAATTCCGTCCCTGACCAGCTCATCGCGTCTGCGAATGGAGGTAAGGGGAGTCGTTGCGCGTCTCACGCCGCCCCCGGGCTGCCGGATGGATGGCTCCTTCACCGAACTGGTCAACGACTCGCTGTATCGCGAGTGGATGGCGCGGCGGACGCTCTGAAGTTAAAGTAAGCACCATGCTCGGCTCCACAATCGGGCATTACCGGATCGACGCCCTGCTCGGCCAGGGCGGCATGGGCACCGTCTACCGGGCGCACGACACGCGGCTCGATCGCACCGTGGCCGTAAAGGTTCTGACCGGCCCGACCGGCGACGCGCTGCAACAACTCCTCCGCGAGGCGCGGGCGGCCTCGGCCCTTCGGCATTCCGCGGTCGTGACGATCCACTCGGTGGAGGAGGACGGAAACGCCCACTTCATCGTGATGGAGTACCTGGACGGTCGCACCCTGAGCGAGCGGATTCCGGCGGCTGGCCTGCCCGTTGGCGAGGCCATCGACTATGCGATCCGCGTCGCCGCGGCCGTCGGTGCCGCCCACCACGCCGGCATCGTGCACCGCGACATCAAGCCGGCAAACATCATGATTACCGCTGCCGGCGAGGTGAAAGTCCTCGACTTCGGTGTGGCGCGCCGCTCGACGGTGGATCAGGAGGCGGCGACCCGCACGATCGCGCTGGGCACGGTCGCGCCGGCGGGATCCATCATCGGCACGATTGGCTACCTCGCGCCGGAGCAGGTCGCGGGTGAACCGGCGCGACCTGCGTCCGATGTCTTCGCGCTCGGCGTCATCCTCTACGAAATGCTCACCGGCACCGCGCCCTTTGCGCGCGACACGCTGTGGGCGAGCCTGGACGCGACGGTGCGGGTGACGCCTCCGTCCCCGGACAGCCTTCGCCGCGATGTACCGGCGGATCTCGCCCGGGTGGTCATGCGCTGCCTGACAAAGGATCCAAGTCAACGCTATCAGTCTGGTGCCGACGTTGCGGCCGCCCTCGAGGCGCTGCCGGGTCGAGGGGACGGGAAGGCAACGGCCGCCCGTGGCAC
>JANOJK010001167.1:0-1595 GCA_031408165.1 Acidobacteriota bacterium
GCCGTCGTAGAGACCCGGGATCACGATTGGGCCACCGGCACGCGCGCCGAACTGGTTCAGCTTGACCTCATTCTTCCCCTGATGGTTGAACTCGTTGAAGATGTAGTTCGAGTTGAACTTCGGGTTGCGGTAGTACTCGTAGGCGCTGCCCGAGAATCGGTTGCCGCCCGCGCGCGTCGAAAACGCCATGGTCACGGCCCCGGCGCCGCCGCCCACCTGGGCCCCGGCCGCGGCGAGCGTCACCGACACGGCCTCGACCGCATCCTGGCGAGGCGTGACCGAGGCGAAGAACCCGTCGGTGTTGCGCAGGAAGTTGTCGTTGTTGCTCACGCCGTCGAGGGTGATGCTCAGAAACCCCTCCGGCAGACCGTTGATCGTCGAGTCGCGGTTGACGCCTGGCGTGTTGACGCCCGGCAGGAATGCGACCGCGTTCAGCGCGTTGCGCGTCGGCGTGGGCATCCGGGTGAGCTGGTCCGAGTTGAGCGTGGCCGTCACCGTTGCGGTCTCGGTGTTGATGAGCTCGGAGCTGCTCGAGACCGTCACGGTCTCCTCGAGACTGCCGACTTCGAGCGTGAGCGGGATGCTCACCGGCTGGCCGGGCGCCACGCGAATCGCCTTCGCGACGGCGGTCTTGAAACCGGTCAGCGACGCCGTCACGGTGTAGGATCCGGCGCCAAGCGCCGTGACCTGATACCTGCCATCCGCGTTGGTGACGCCGTCCTGGGCGGCTCCCGTCGCGTCGTTCTTGACGACCACCGACACGCCGGGCACGACGCCACCGGCGGCATCCTGAACCACGCCCGAAATGGACGCCGTGGATTGTGCGAACGCGCGCGTGCTGGACGCGATCAGCAGCGCTGCCGCGAGTACTGCGGAGACCCGTAACGATGCTCGCATGATCAAGGACCCTCCCTCCTTGAACCGACGTATTGATTGCCCGTTAATGGGCATCTTACATGCGGCGCAGGGACGAACGGCCAATTTTCTTGGACGGACTCTGCCGTGGGAGTGATGAACAGACGGACGACCGGGCTACTGCAGCAGCTTGTCGGCGGCAATCTTCAAGGCGTCGAGCTCCTTCTTCAGGACCTGGTGGCGCTCGATTGCGTCGCGGCCGATCTTCTGGTCGGCGCCGGTCGTCATGCCCGCGAGGTACTGGATGTGCGCCTGCAGGCCCGGCTTGTTGTAACGGACGCCTTCCGGCGTGTTGACGAGCTGCTCGTAGATGGCGCGGACCTTGTCGGCGTTCGAACCGGTGAGGCCGCCGCGGACACGGCCGAGGAGCTGGGCTGCCGCGGCGCTCAGCTCGCGCATCCGCACGTTGTGGTCGAACTGCTCCTGCAGGTCCGCCAGCGTGACGCCGTCGGCGGCGATGCGCGGATCGATCAGCACGTTGAACGGCTGCGTCGCGGTTGTGTCGCCCGCCTTCAGGCGCGCCTGGTACACTCCCGGCGGTACCGCGAGGCCGTTCGAATGACGGACGTCCCACGCGACCCTGTTCATGCCTCCCTCCTTCGTGACGCGCGGCGGCGGACCACCGCGCCCGCGTCCGCCCCCGCCGGCGGCTTCCGGATCCGGCGGCTCCATGCTGGTGG
>JANOJK010000325.1:0-2959 GCA_031408165.1 Acidobacteriota bacterium
GGTCTGGTTTCCAATAGTTGGAAGTTCATGGAATAGAAAATTCCAGTGGTTGGAAGGTCAGCCGGATAGCAGGAGGATGGCGGTGGTGACGGAGTTGAATAGGGCGTGCATGGCGATGGTGACGGTGAGGGAGCGGGTGACGATGAAGGCTAGGCTGAGGCAGGTGGCGTCGGTGGCGGCCTTGACGGCGGCGACGTCGCCGCGGACGATCGCCGTCACGTATCCAGCGCCGATCTTCTCCCACCCGACGAGCGTCACCTTGGCGGCCTTGACCATGGCGTCCGCCGCTTCGATCATCGCGACGAGACCTTTGGTCTCGATCATCCCGAGTGCCTCACCCATTACTGTCTCCTTGGTCTTCCAGCTGAAGCCGGAAGCTACAGCTCGATCCGGTCAGAGCAAATCCTGTAGCTTCCGCCTTCAGGCGGAAGGTCACTTGAGTTCCCGCACGGCCGCCTCGATGAGTGCGGTCAGCTCGCGGTATGTTAGCCGAATTTCGCCATCCTTACCTACGGCGCCCCTGGCGACATCCGCCACCAGGCGGGCCCCGTCGCTGTCGGGCGCCAGGACGGTCTGGCAATCGGTCGGCTGGCCCGGCGGATGGTCTGGAGGCCCCTCGACGCGGCCCGGGACAGGGGGGCAGATCGGCGCGGGAGAGGCGATGCCATACATCCCGCGCAACCCCTGCAGCCGATTGACTTCCTGCCGCGAGAGCAGCCGCTCCCCGCCCAGCAGCCGCGCGACGAGGCTGATGTGCGCGAAGTGCTCGATCGTCTCCATCTTGTAGTACGCGGCGAACAGATCGGCGCCGAGCGTGAGGGCACCGTGGTTCGCGAGCAGCATCCCGTCGTGCGCCTTCACGTACTTGCGCACCGCCTCGGGCAGCTCCTTCGTCGACGGCGTCGCGTAGTCCGCGATCGGCACGCTGCCGAGCGTCGTCACCACTTCGGCCAAAACGGCGCGGTCGAGCGGAATGCCGGCGACGGCAAAGCCCGTCGCCATCGGGGGATGGGCGTGCACGACCGCGTGCGCATCGGGGCGCTGGCGGTAGACCTCGAGGTGCATCTGCATCTCCGACGAGGGATCGTGATCGCCGGCCAGCTTTTTCCCGTCGAGGTCCGTGATGACCATCATGCCGGGGGACATGAAGCCCTTGCAGACGCTCCTGGGCGTCATCAGCAGGCGGCGGTCGTCGAGCCGCGTGCTGATGTTGCCGTCGTTCGAGGCCGTGTAGCCCCGCGCATACAGCCGCCGGCCTACTTCGACGATATCCTCGCGAAGCTGGATCTCGGTCATCCTGCGGCGTTCATCTCGTACTTGCGCCGGCAGTTCTCGGAGCAGAAGTACCGCAGGTCGGCGCCGCTGCCTGCCGTCAGCGCCTTCGACGGCACGACGAACGTGCCGCACACCGGGTCACGCGCGAGCGGTACCGCGGCCGGGTGTCTGTCGCGCGGCGGGTTCAGCCCGTCCATGATCCCGCGCGCCAGGCGCAGGATCGCCCGGAGGATGAAGAACAGCAGGAGCAGCCGGATGGTCCACCCGAGCATGGGTCCTACGATCCCTGTCCCTTGGGGGCCCCTCGACCTTCGGGCGTCGCGGGAGCGCCGGCCTCGGGATGCGCCGACCGCAGGCCGTCGAGCGCCTGCTGCGCGGCGCGCGCCTCGTCTGACCCGGGGGCGACGACCAGAACCCGCTGCCACGCTTCGGCGGCCCCCTTGAGGTCCTGCTTCCCGAATGCGCGGACGATGCCCGTGTTCAGCAGCGTCTTGGAATGCGCGGGATCGATGACCAGCGACCGCTCGAACTGCTTGAGCGCGCGGTCCGGCTGGTTCATGTAGTAGTAGGCGATGCCGAGATCGGTGCTCGCGTTGACGTCTTTTGGATGGATCTTCAGCCCCGCCTCGTACCAGTCCGCGGCTTCCTGGAACCGGCCCGCATCGAAATACATATTCCCGAGCTGCACGCGCGTGACCGCGTCGGTCGGGTTCTGCTGCGCGGTCGTCTTCATCGCCGAGGCGCGCGACTCGTCGAGGGGCGGCGCCGCCGCACTCCCGTCCGGGGCGGACGCGGAGCTGGCCGCGGGGGCCGCTACGCGCTGCGGAACCATCCGGCCGCCCCCCTGCTGGCTGCCGATGATCCAGCCGACGAGGATGCCGAAGAACACGCCCGACAGGCCCATCACGAGGGAGTTTTTAGACACGGTGAACCACGATCATAGTCCGAAATGTCAGCCCTCGCAGACCCGCAGATAGTCGCGGACCGCCTGGTCCAGTCCGACGTACAGAGCATGCGAAATCAGGGCGTGCCCGATCGACACCTCGTCGAGGTGAGGCAGGGTCCGGAACAGCACCAGGTTGTCGAGGTCGAGGTCATGCCCCGCATTGATGCCGAGTCCCAGCGCGTGCGCCAGGCTGGCGGCCTCGACGTACTGACGGAAGCTCCGATCCACGGCGGCCTGCCCGGCCTTGAACGCGTCCGCGAACGGTTCCGTGTAGAGCTCGATGCGCTCGGCCCCCATCGCCGCCGCCCATTTCACTGCCGCCGGATCGGGATCGATGAAGAGGCTGACGCGGATGCCGCGCTGCTGCAGGTCGCGCACCGCGGCGCCGAGCTCCGCGGCCGGCGTGTCGGGAGGCCACCCCGCCTGGCTCGTCACCTCCCCGGGGCGGACGGGCACGAGCGTGCACTGGTGGGGCCGGACCTCGCGCACCATCGCCAGCAGGTCGGGGCGGGGATCCCCCTCGATGTTGAATTCCACCTCACGCCGCCTCGGCGCGAGGAACGACGCCACGGCCGTCACGTCCGCAGGCGTGATGTGCCGGGCGTCGGCGCGCGGGTGGACCGTGATGCCGGCGGCGCCGGCCTCCACGCAGACGCGCACGGCGTCGGTGACCGACGGCAGGACGCCGCCGCGGGAATTCCGCAGCGTGGCGACCTTGTTCACGTTGACGCTCAGACG
>JANOJK010001186.1:0-2260 GCA_031408165.1 Acidobacteriota bacterium
CGCTCGATGCGTTGTCGGCGTCGCTGGTCCGCTTCGAAGCGGGCGAGCGCCGCGAAGTGGTGCGGGGGCTCCTGCAGCGAGTGGCGCGCGCCGCGCGCCCCGCGCCCGTCGCGGCGCCCGTGCCCGTCGCAGCGCCCATGCTCGTCGCGGAGTGCGTGCGTGTCGCGACGCCCGTGCCCGTTGCGGTGCCCGTCGCGTCGCCCGTGCCCGTCGCAGTACCCGCGCCCGTCGCTGCGCGCGTACCCGCGCCCGCCACGCCCCCGCCCGCCACGCCCCCGCCCGTCGCGGCGCCCATGCTCGTCGCGGAGTGCGTGCGCGTCGCGGCGCCTGTGCCCGTTGCGGCGCGGGTCCCCGCGCCCGCGACCGTGGCGCAGGCGAGCGTGATGCCCGCGGGCAGTGCGATTGCGGCGTCCTCCCGTCAAAGTCTCCGTCTCGGTGCGGTGGCTGCCGTGATTGCGTCCTTCGCGATCGGCTTCGGGGTCATGGACCTCATGAGTGAGCCGGGCGCCGTGACCCCGCTGGTGTTTAGGGGCGAAACCGCACAGCCCGGGCCCTCGGTCACTGTTCCGGCACCGCGCGAGTCAACGGGCGCCGAACCGCGGGCGAGCGAGCCGAAAACGCGTGAAGGGATCGCGCTCGAGCCGACGCCCGTGGCCATGCGGTCCGCGACCGATTCGTCCGCGTCCGCGCCCGAGGCGTCCGCGCCCGCGCCCGAGGCGTCCGCGCCCAACGCCCCGGCATCGGAGCGCCCCGTCGCCGCAGCCGGCAGCGTCGCGCCGGTCGAGGCCGTTCGCGCGAAGTACCCCTCGGCGTTTTCGCCGGCGTTCGGCTCGAACGGCACCGCGATCTTTTTCCACACGGGCGGCGCCCGCGACCCGCGCAGCGCGATCGAGGTCGCGACGTCAGCCGACTCCCCCGGCGGCGACCTCGGCATCATGACGGTCGTCGATGACGGCGCGAAAAACTACCATGCGCAGCCGTCGCCGGATGGACGGTTCGTCGCATTCGACTCCGATCGCGACGGGGACCGGGGCGTCTACGTGGCGGATCGCGATGGTTCCCACGTCCGCCGCGTCAGCGGCGCCGGGTATGCCGCGTGGCCGACGTGGTCGCCCGACGGCGAACGGCTGGCCTACATCCGCGCCGAGGCAGGCAACCAGTCGGTCTGGAATCTATGGGTCCAGCCGGTGGCCGGGGGAACGGCCACACGGGTGACGAACCACCGCTACGGCCAGACCTGGACCGCGTCATGGTTTCCCGACAACCGCCGCATCTCGTATACCCACGACGACAAGGTGGTCGTCCTGGATCTTCCGACAGGGCGATCCAGGCAGTTCGACTCGCCCGTGAAGGGACGCGCCGTGCGCACTCCGGCCGTGTCGCCCGACGGCTCGAAAATCATCTTCCAGGTGTACCGTCACGGCGCCTGGATCCTCGACCTCGCCGACGGATCCATGCAGTGCGTCCTCACGGACCCGACGGCGGAAGAGTTCGCGTGGGCCCCCGACGGCCGCCGCGTCGCGTTTCACAGCCGGCGCGACGGGCAGTGGGGGATCTACGTGCTGTCCCGCGGATGAATGATGATTGATGATTTCTAATCGCGCCGGCCGATACCGAACTGGTCGCCGGTCCGGAGGACCTTGCCGCCGGCGAAGACCACCTCGACGACCTTCTCACTCTGGACCATCCGTCGCAGTTCATCGGTCAGCGTCGCCACGATCCGCCGTGTTTTGGTCTCGATGATCTCGCCGGTGGACGGAAAGGCGTGCGCTCCATCGAGGCTGAAGGTGATCCAGCCCGGCTGATCCCGCACCTTCAGGCTGGCCACCTGGCGCGGCGGCATCACGCGCGCGTCGAACACGTGCACCATGCTGTTCGCCCCATCCGCGAGCCAGACCTCGCGCTCATCCGGCGTGAGGGCGACGCCGTGGCTCGGGCAGCCGTGCCGCTTGACCGGTCCCTTGGCGACGCCGCTGACCTCGACGCGGTGCAGCATCTTGCCAGTCTTCAGGTCGCCGATCTCGAAGCCGAGGAGATCGTTGACGTTCACGAAACACAGCGTTTGCGCTCCGTTTATGGTGAACGGCCGGACGACGTTCGAGAACGGACCGACGCGCTGCACGACCTTGTGCGTGGCCGGGTCCGCGACGTCGAGCAGCGGCGACTTGAGGCCCGCCAGGTACACCCGCCGGCCATCCGGGCCGTACACCGTGTTGTGCGCGCCCGAGTTGGTGACGACCGTGGCACGGACGTCGCCGGT
>JANOJK010001220.1:0-2302 GCA_031408165.1 Acidobacteriota bacterium
GGATGCGAGACCAGCGCGCTCTCGATCTCCGCCGTTCCCAGGCGATGTCCGGCGACGTTCAACACGTCGTCGATGCGCCCCATGATCCAGAAATAACCGTCTTTGTCGCGCCGCGCGCCGTCGCCCGCGAGATAACAATGCGGCACGCGCGACCAATACGTCGACTTGTAGCGCTCGTCGTCGCCGTACACCGTGCGCAACATCGACGGCCAAGGCTTCCTGATCACCAACAAGCCGCCGGATCCGAGCGGCACCGAAACACCTTCTTCGGTGACCACGTCCGCGTCGACACCGAAGAACGGTCGCGTTGCGCTGCCCGGTTTCGTCGGCGTCATGCCCGGCAGCGGCGTAATCATGATCGCGCCGGTCTCCGTCTGCCACCAGGTGTCGACGATCGGACAACGCTCTTTGCCGATCACGCGGTGATACCAGATCCACGCTTCGGGATTGATCGGCTCGCCGACCGATCCGAGGAGCCGCAGGGAGGAGAGATCGCGCTTCGCGGGCCACTCGCCGCCCCAGCGCATGAACGCGCGGATCGCGGTGGGCGCGGTGTAGAAGATCGTGACCCCGTGGCGCTCGATGATCTCCCAGAACCGGTCCTTCCTCGGCCAGTCGGGCGCCCCCTCGTACATCACGACGGTGGCGCCGTTGGCGAGCGGTCCGTAGACCACGTAGCTGTGGCCGGTTACCCATCCAATGTCCGCCGTGCACCAGTACACGTCGTCGTCTTTCAGGTCGAAGACCCACTTGGTGGTCGCGTACGTGCCGGTGAGATAGCCGCCCGTGGTGTGGACGATGCCCTTCGGCTTGCCGGTGGTGCCGGAGGTGTACAGGATATAGAGCAGGTCCTCCGAGTCCATCACCTCGGGCTCGCAGTCGAGCGCGGCATCCTGCATGAGGCGGTGATACCAGTGGTCGCGGCCCTCCTGCATGTGGACCGGAATGGGGGCGCCGGCCTGCCGCTGGACGACGACCGCGTGGCGGATCGACGGAGTTCCGGAGAGCGCTTCGTCGGCCATCTGCTTGAGCGGCACGATCTGGCCACGCCGGTATCCGCCGTCGGCTGTCACCAGCACCACGCACTGCGAGTCGTTGATGCGATCGCGCAGCGAGTCGGCGCTGAAGCCGCCGAACACAACGCTGTGGATGGCGCCGATGCGCGCGCACGCGAGCATCGCGATCGCCAGCTCGGGAATCAGCGGGAGGTACAGCGCCACGCGGTCGCCGCGCTTCACGCCGAGGGACTTCAGCACATTGGCGAACGCGTTGACCTGCCGGTAGAGGTCCCAATAGGTGAGGGTGCGGCGGTCGCCGGGCTCCCCTTCCCAGATAAAGGCGGCCTTGTTGCGCCGCGGGCCGCGGATGTGCCGATCCAGGCAGTTGACGCTGGCGTTGAGCGTGCCGCCCACGAACCATCTGGCGTCGGGCGGGTTCCACTCGAGGACGCGCGACCACGGTGACATCCATTCGAGCTCCCGCGCGAAGGAGGCCCAGAAGGTCTCGGGGTCGGCCGCCGCCCGCGCGTAGACGCCGGGATCCCTGGCGATGGCCTCGCGCCGCCACGCCTCGGTGGGCGGGAAGCGGCGGTCTTCCTGGAGCAGGGCTGAAATCTCGTCCATGGTCATTTGAGGCGGGCGGTCATCGCGGCGACCCGCGCGCGGACATTGGCGGCAAACCCGGTCTGCTCGGGGGTCGCATAGACGATGAACTGGTTGTAGTGCGCGATCGCCGACGAGAGCTCGCCGGCCGCCTCGAACTGGCGCGCGAGGTTGTAGTGGGCGGCGGCGTTGCGCGGATCGATGTCGAGCGCGCGCCTGAGAGTGCCCTGCGCATCGGCGGCCTGCCCCCCGGCATTCTGCGCGAGCGAGAGGTTCACCATGGCGTCGGCATTGCGCGGATCGAGCCGCAGCGCGGCGCGCGCCTCCGCGGCCGAGGCGTCGGGCTGGCCGAGCGACAGGTACGCCGCCGACAGGTTGACGCGGGCGGTGACGTACCTCGGGTCGATCGCGATCACGCGCTGGAACTCGCGCGCAGCTTCGTCATAGAGCTTTTTTCCCAGGTAGAGATTTCCGAGGTTGTTGTGCGCCTCGACGTTCATCTCGTCGCGCTGCAGCGCGGCCCGATAGTGCAGCAGCGCCTGCTCGAAGTCCCCCGAGCGCTGGTAGTAGAGCGCAAGCTGGAACTCGTCGGCAACCCCCGGCGTCGCAGGCGACTGGGTCCGGGGTTCGAGGGTCGAGGTGCGAGGATCGGTTCCGGGTGTCTCGATCCTCGGAACTCGACCATCGATCATCGATGTCGC
>JANOJK010000024.1:0-2062 GCA_031408165.1 Acidobacteriota bacterium
AAAGCCGAGATGTTCCAGCGCGGCGGCTCCTACAAGATCCGCGGGCCGATGAACAAGTTCGCGCAGCTGTCGGACGACCAGAAGCGGCGCGGTGTCATCTGCTCATCCGCCGGCAATCACGCGCAAGGGGTGGCGCTGGCCGCGGCGCGTTACGGCATCAAGGCTGTTGTCTGCATGGCCGCAAACGCCACGCCGTCCAAGATCGCCGCGACGCGGGCGTACGGCGCCGAGGTCGTGCTGCACGGGAGCATCTGGGACGAGGCCAACGAGAAGGCGAAGGAGCTCGTCGCCGAGCAGGGCTACACCTACATCCATCCGTTCGACGACGAGGAGCTGATCATCGGGCAGGGGACGGTGGGGCTCGAGATCTACCAGGACTGGCCCGAGGTGGAACTGGCGATCGTCCCGATCGGGGGCGGCGGGCTCATCTCCGGCGTCGCGACGGCGCTCAAGGCGTGCAACCCGGCGATCAAGGTGATTGGCGTCGAGTCCTCCGGCGCGCCGGGCATGACGCGCAGCGTGCGTGAAGGGGGCGTCGTCACGCTCGACACGATCGATTGCATCATCGACGGTCTGCGCGTGAAGCGCGTCGGGGAAAAGACCTACGACCTGGTCCGCCGGCACGTCGACGATCTCGTGACGCTGCCCGACGAGCAGATCTTCGAAGCCCTGGTCTGGATCATGGCGCACGTGAAGGTCGTCCCCGAGGGGGCGGCCGCTGCGCCGGTGGCCGCACTGCTGCAGGGCCTGATCGAGGCCGCGCCGGGGACGAAGGTCGTGTGCGTCTTGAGCGGCGGCAACGTGAACCTGGACCAGTTGCGCGGGTTGAAGTGGAACTAGGCTAGGGGGGTTCCAATGAATGCTGCCTCTTCCGACAGGCGTGTTAGGCCGCTGGCCGCTGCGATCGCGGCGCTCACGATCGCTCTGCACGGCGATCAGACTGCCCGCTCGTACAGGATCTCCTGCAGTTGTTCGACGCCTTCGTGGCGTTCGAGCGGCCCCAGCCGAAGAACGGGGCGCCCGACTACACCGCGGCAGCCACCGCCGCGCGGCGGCTGACGCTGAAGACGCTTCAATCGCGCCTGGCGTCCATCGACCCGGCGGGCTGGCCCGTCGAGCAGCAGGTCGACCATGCGCTCGTCGCGGCGCTCATGAACGGGCTCGACTTCAACCTGCGGGTCCTTCGCCCGTGGGCGCGCGATCCCGCGTTCTACAAGTCGATCTGGTCGGAACAGAGCGACACGCCGGCTCATGAAGGGCCGACCCATCACGCCCTCGTCGAACTCTGGACATACTTGTTTCCGCTGCCGGCGGCGGACGAGACACGGCTCGCCGGAGAACTCCGCACCATTGTGCCGCTGCTCGCGCAAGCGCGCGTGAATCTCGTCGGCAATGCGCGCGATCTGTGGATGACGGGCACCGGAACGATGGCGCAGCAGGTCGCGGATCTCGATGCGCTTCGCGCAGGCGAATCAGTTCGACATCAGGCAGGCGAAAGCGTTTCAGGTGGAGTGGACGGGCACGCGGCTGGATGCGTCCGGATCTGGATCTCCTCAACTTCGAACAGCAGCTGTATCTGCGCCAGCCCGGCTACGGCACGAGCTACGTCACCGGCAAGTATCTGATTGACGAGCTGATCAAGGATCGCGCGCATCAGATCGGCGACGCGTTCACGGTGCGCCGCTTCTTCGACGAGGTGAACGCCGCCGGCGTGATTCCGGTGCCGCTCATCCGATGGCAGATAACGGGGCAGCGAGGGCACTAGCCATGCTTTGCGGCCGGCCTCGGAGAGGGTGTAGGCCGCCCCCACGCTGAGCGCCCGGGTGCTGGGAACTGGGCGGAGTGGTCCGCGTCGGCGGCGGTGCATCGTCTGCGTCCCCGCTCTGCCGACTGAGGGAAACGCGAGTCGCGGTGATTGACCACCCTGGTTGCCTTGCGCGCTCGTGCGGGTGCCGTCCTGCGTCTTGGTCCCCAACGATCCGCGCAGTTTGGATGGGGAGTGATGGCACGGCATTCGCAGCCATCCAGCCGCGCCCGTACGTCGGGTGCGGGAGGCACCCAC
>JANOJK010000042.1:0-2763 GCA_031408165.1 Acidobacteriota bacterium
CGAAATCGTGACGATCAAGTACGACGATCTATCGGCGGCATTCGACTTCGTCAGCTTTGGGGCTCCGATGGAGCACCGGGCATACGTGTCTCTGGACACCGGCGCGATCTATTGGATTTCCGAAATGACCCCGATCGACGAAGAAGATCTTCCGGACGACCTCGAGACATCAGATCGGTACGTCCAGGTTCCACACAAGAATGAACTTGACCTGGGGAACAATCTCGCGCTCCGCTTTGTCGAAGAGCAGTTGCCGGACCGGTACGCGAACGTCGAGGACTTCTTCCGGCGCCGCGGAGCCTACGCGCGTTTCAAAGAACTTCTGGCGGCGGAAGGGTGTCTTGAGAAGTGGTACGCATTCGAGTCCGAGTCCACCGAGCGAGCTCTGCGGCATTGGTGCAAAGTGAATGAGATCCACCTTGCCGAGAACGGCAGTCAATCGGCCTAACCTGCTTATCCCCGCCGTATGGCTTGAGAAAACTGACCCCTGTCAGACCGGCGGGCCCAGGAACGACGCTGCGGATCAGGAAGCCGGCGTGACGTGTGCGTCCAGCGCGAACGATAGTTGTTCGAAGGTAATGCGGTCAACTCCGTAGACGGCGCGCAAGGCGTGGTCGGTGCGAATCGTCCGGGTACGCGGATCGCTCAGCCCATGTCTCGTGACGTAGCCGATGACTTTCATGACCACCATTCCATAAGGGAGGGGGGCAGGCCCAATGATGGCCGCGAGTTCCGAGGAGGGTTGCACCAGAGCGCTGAGTTTGGCCCGCAGAGCCTCGCCTTCCGCGTCGGTGAGGCTGCGCGGCGCGGGCGGTGAGCTCCGCCGCACTGCCGCCGCCCCCACCACGCGCAGTTCGCTTACCAGCACCCCCTCGGGCAGCTCGCCCTGGCTGATGGTGTCGTATCCGGATCCCACGGCGGCTGGCGGGAGCCCCAACAGTTGCACCAACGCCGCGTGCCGCTCGGTTTCGAACGTGTATTCGGTGGCGTGGAGCAGCCGGTCCAGCCGGTCCGCCCGATCGGGGACGCCGAAGGCCGCGGCCAGCTTGCGCGCGTCTCCGCCGATCGCCTCCTGCTCCGTGCCGTCGAAGTATCCCGGCCGTGAGTTGTACTCATCGATCAGACGGCCACGCTCGAGGAGCGCGTAGTACAGAAGGTCGTCGTCGTGGTTCAGCGCGAGCAGGGCGGCGGTGCGAAGGCGCTTGGAGATCGGACTGGCCAGGCGGTCGATGTCCTTCGCGTCCTGAGACTCGATATGGGCGTCGAAGACCACGACCGCGCCGTTGTGCGCCGGGGTGACAAAAGCGTCGCGGCGGAGCTTCTCGAGGACGGCGACTACCGCGTCCACGTCGGCGTGTCTCACTGTCACGTTCGTGTAGAAGGCACCCATCGGTCCCTCGCGTGGAGAAGACGACCTGCCGTCTTGGTTCAAGAATCAGGAGAATGCCTGCAGCGAGCGCTGACATAGTACAAGGACATGCATCCGAAACACGCCGGCTGACCAGAGCTTCCAGCCGACGGCACACGGATCACGCATTCGCCAGCCATACCGAAATGAATGGACGTTGATTCGTCCTAGCCGACGAGGAGCGGCTTGATGGTGGTCGGCGAGCCCGCCTTCTCGAACCAGTCGATGCCTTCACTGACGAGATCGAATTTCAGCTGATAGCGCCCGGGGGTGTCGGGCGCCGTCACCGTGATCGGAATCTCGACGGTCGCGCCTGCCTGCAGGTGTGACGGGAGCCAGGCGCGCTCGTAGTCGCGGTTGATGAGTGTGCCGTCCTCGGCGCAGAGCTGCGCGCCGAGGCGGACGAGGCGACGCCCGTAGGTCGCCTGCGCGGGGAAGGGGCGCGCCGACAGGTTGGTGACCCGCGTCCTGATTTCCAGCGGTTCGCCTGCGCGCGCCCTGAGCGGAGCCCCGCCGATCTTCTCCAGCCAGGACGAGGCTTCGATGTCGATCTGCGCCCGTGGCGTGGCGCCCGGGATGGCGTTTCCGAGAAAGCTCTGGTCCCAGATCTCCCGCTCGATCCGCGTGTAATCGGGTGTGCCGGCGGCGAAACGCCGCGAGTACATATTCTCCGGGTGATCGGTGATCTCCCACGTCAGCCGATCGACCCCGAGGCCGGCCGCCATCGTCCGCGCGACGTCCATCTCCTCGTCGCTGTCGTTGTGGGTGAAGAGGATGTAGCGCCAGTTCACGAACGGCACGTCGAGGCCGAGCTTCTTCTTCTCGTCGCAGAGCGCCGCCAGGTTGCGGATCGCCTTCGCGAAATCGCCGCGCTGCCGGTACTTCACGTAGCTCTCGGGCGTGGCGCCGTCGATGGAGAACGTCACTTCGTCGATCCCCGATCGCGCCAGCCGCCGTGCGCCCTCCTCTGTCAGCGCCAGGCCGTTGGTGCTGGTGTAGAGATACACCTGGGGATGGCGCAACTTGATGTACTCGACCATGTCGAGCGCGCGCTTGTGGAGGAACGCCTCGCCGTAGTTGAAGAAGTCGATACGGCCGACCGACGGGCCGGCTTCGTCCACGACCCGCGTGAACAAGTCGTAGTCCAGCATACCGGCCTGCCGCGTGCGCGTGATCCCCGTCTCTGGTGCGCAGCACGCCTGGGCGCACGAGATGTTGCAGGCGGCGGTGCACTCGATGTAGATGCGGGAGGGGAGCGCGCCGACGTCGAGCCCGCGGGCAGGCGGCGCCTCGTCTTTCCCGAGCGGCAGCTTCAGCGGGCAGTCGCCGCAGAACGTCGAGCCGCCGGCCACGAT
>JANOJK010000087.1:0-5509 GCA_031408165.1 Acidobacteriota bacterium
TGTTGAGGAGCTGCGGTGCGCTCGAGAGCACCGAGAAGAGGATGATCATCATGATTCCCACCGGGATCGCGGTGGTCCGCACGCGGTCGACCTTTTTGGCGGCCTTGATGCCCCCGCCGGAATCGCGCGCCACG
The DNA here is from genome assembly GCA_031408165.1 of Acidobacteriota bacterium. Lineage (GTDB taxonomy): Bacteria > Acidobacteriota > Vicinamibacteria > Vicinamibacterales > 2-12-FULL-66-21 > JAICSD01. The sequence goes on from JANOJK010000087.1 coordinate 135, forward strand.
AGCCCCAACTCCGACAGGTCGACGCGGCGTGTCAGCCGGCTCACGACGGCGGTGTCGATCGACGCGCCGCGAAAGCGCTGGTTCACGATCTCGCGGTTGAGCGTGCTCCCGAGCCAGGTCGGCAGCGGACGGTATCCCGGGTGGTTCGAGTAATAGCTGACCGTCGATTTCGTGCCGGGATCGAGCACGTCGGCGGGAATCTCCACGAATGCGAAGATATCCCCCCGCTTCACCCGATCGGAGAGCTGCGCCCTCGCGCCGTCGTCACCTGCCGGGAACGCCGCCTCGGACGGCAGGAACCGGGGCCGCGTCTGCGTACCCTCGGCCGGCGCCACGACCGCGCGGTTCCACTCCTCCGCCGCCGCCTTCAGCGGCCCGACGAGGAGGCCGGATCGGTCCACGACGACGAACGGGCGGTCCTTGATGTCGGTCGCGTCGCGCGTGAACCGCTGCACGCCGACGGCGATCCCCATGAAGACGGGCATCATGAGCAGCCCGACCAGGAAGCCCTTGGACCGGACAAGCGTCGTGAACTCGTAGACCGCCACGATCAGGGCTTTGTTCTTCATATTTGATCACCCGTCAACACACCGGCCACCGTCGCAACGCCACAGAGCCGACGCGGCGTCGATCCTCCTGTCCCCTGGTGTGCCTCTGTGCGTCTCTGTCCCCTCTGCGCCTCTGTGTTCCTCTTACCCGCCGCCCTCCCCCTCCGTTGGCCTCGCGATACGGACGAAGATGTCGTGCAGCGAGGGGCGCGTGACCTCGAAATGGTAGACGGCCGTGCGCGCGGCGAGCAGCTGCAGGAACCGCTGCGGGTCGTCGGCGAGCTGGACTTCCTGCATCTGGCCGTAGTCGTTGACCGACCGCACGTCGGGCATGCCGGTGAGCACGCCGGCGCCGGCGGCCGTACGGACGCGGACGGTGTCGGACCCGTACTGCGCCTGGATGTCGTCGAGCGTGCCGTCGAGCACCTTGCGGCCGCGGAAGATCATGAAGATCCGATCGCACATCTTCTCCGCGGTCGCCATGTCGTGGGTGCTGAAGACGACGGTGGTGCCGCGGCGCCGCATCTCGAGGACGGCGTCCTTGAGCGATTCGGCGTTGACGGGATCCAGGCCGGAGAACGGCTCGTCGAGGATGAGGAGGGCCGGCTTCGAGATGACGGCCGCGACGAACTGCACTTTCTGTGACATGCCCTTCGAGAGCGCTTCGACCTTCTTGCCGTCCCAGCCCTGCATGCCGAGGCGCGTCATCCACTCGTCGATCGCGGGATCGAGCTCGGCGATCGTGCGCCCTTTGAGCTGGCCGTAGTAGCGGAGCAGGCGCCGCACGGGCATCTTTTTATAGAGGCCGCGCTCCTCCGGCAGGTAGCTGACGCGATCGCGCGCCGCGCCGGTGTCCGCGGAGCCGAGGACTTCGATCCCCCCCTGGTCCGGCAGCAGGATGTGCATGATCATCCTGAGCGTGGTCGTCTTGCCGGAGCCGTTGGGGCCGATGAAGCCGTAGATCGCGCCGTCGGGCACGGCGAGAGTGAGCCCCTCGACGGCGGCGACGCCGCCGAAGCGCTTGGTGACGTCGGTCAGGCGGATCGCATGCGGCATGGCGGGCGTCATAGTGACAGATTGACAACCTTGTGAAAGTTTTCACATTATAAAGAAAGCCGGACCCGCACACTGTTCGTCTTCGCAGACCGCCGCGTTGGGATAGGATTCGGGTTTGCAAAACGCACGGATGTCCAGACGATGAGTCAGATTTTTCATCGCAGCACGAACATTTACTCGCGGCTGAGCATCCTCGGGCTGGTGGCGTTCGTGGCGTTCCTCGGCTGGGTCGTCGTGACAATCTCCTGGTCCGGTTACGTAACGGGCCAGAGCCTGACGCGCGACCAGCCGGTGCAGTTCAGCCACGCCCACCACGTCGGCGCCATGGGTATCGACTGCCGATACTGCCATACGACGGTCGAGGAATCCGCGTTCGCGAACATCCCGCCGACCAAGACGTGCATGAATTGCCACGCACAAATCTGGACCAACGCCCCGATTCTCGAGCCGGTCCGCGCGAGCTTCCGTGAAAATCGGCCGATGGAGTGGACGCGCGTCCACGACCTGCCGGATTTCGTGTATTTCAATCACAGCATCCACGTGGCGAAGGGGGTCGGCTGCGCCACCTGCCACGGCGCGGTCGACAAGATGCCGCTCATGTATCAGGAGAGCAGCCTGCAAATGAGCTGGTGCCTGGACTGCCACCGGAACCCCGCGAAGTTCGTCCGGCCGAAAGACCAGGTCTTCAACATGGCGTACGAGCGTCCGTCGGACGATCCCGGGATCGGAGAGCGGCTGGTCAAGGAATACAAGATCGCGGACGTCCAACAGCTCACCAGTTGTTCGACGTGCCATCGATGACGTGGCCGGTTCGCAGCTGCCAGTTTCCAGCGCAAGCGAAGACAAGCGCTTTACTGGCAACTGGATACAGGTAGCTGGTAACTGATTCTTATGGATTTTTCCGCCATCAAATCGCGTCTGGCCGGCTCCGAGGGGCGCCTGTACTGGCGCAGCCTCGGCGAGCTCTCGGACTCCGAGCAGTTCCGCGACTACCTCCATCGGGAGTTTCCCGAGCAGGCGTCGCAGTGGAACGACCCGAAGGGACGCCGCGAATTCCTGAAGCTGATGAGCGCCTCGCTCGCGCTGGCCGGCGTCAGCGCCTGCACGAAGCAGCCGGCGGAAAAGATCATCCCGTACGTCCGGCAGCCGGAGAACCTCGTGCCCGGGCGGCCGCTCTTCTTCGCAACCGCCGTCCCGTTTGGCGGGGTCGCGGCGCCCGTGCTGGTGGAAAGTCACGAGGGTCATCCGACCAAAGTCGAAGGCAATCCACAACATCCAGCCAGCGTTGGCGCGACCGACATCTTCACCCAGGCGGCCATCCTGACCCTCTACGACCCTGATCGGTCGCAGACCGTCCAGTACCGCAGTGAAGTGCGCGGCTGGGGGGATTTCCTCTCGGCCGTCAAGGGCAGTCTCGGAACGCAGAAGGCCAAGCAGGGGGCCGGCCTCCGCTTCCTGTCGGAAACAATTACGTCGCCGACCATCGGCGAACAGATCACCCTCATCCAGCAGGCGTTCCCCCGTGCGACGTGGCATCAGTGGGATCCGGTGCCGCGCGACGCCGCGCGCGCCGCGGCCGCGCAGGGGGCGGGCGGCGCCACCGACGCCATCTACCACTTCGATCGGGCGGACGTCATCGTGACGCTCGATGCCGACTTCCTGTCGTGCGGCGCCTCCAGCGTCCGCTACTCGCACGACTTCGCCGCGCGCCGGCGCGCGGGGGTGGACACGGAACAGGGCAGTGCCGGCGCCACCGGCGCGCATGGCAGGGCCGGTGACGCCGCCGCGCGTGGCAGCACCGGCGACACCGCCGCGCGTGGCAGCGCCGGCGAGGCTGGCGCTGCGGTAATGCCCCGCCTCTACGCCATCGAGAGCACGCCGACCCTCACGGGCGCCAAGGCGGACAACCGGCTGGCGCTCCGGGCCTCGGAGATCGAGGCGGCCGCACGCGCGCTGTCGGGCGCGTCGGGGGGCACGTTCTCGAACGGCCACGCACAGAAGTTCCTCGCCGCCGTCGCGAAGGATCTGCAGGCGCATCGCGGCCGCTCGCTCGTGATCGCCGGCGAGTATCAGCCCGCGCCGGTGCACCACCTGGCGCACCAGCTCAATCAGTCGCTCGGCAACGTCGGCACGACCGTCACCTACGCGCCGACGATCGAGGTCCGGCCGATGGACCAGGTCAGGTCGCTGCGCGATCTCGTCACGGCGATGGACGCCGGGCAGGTCGACCTGCTGGTGATCCTGGGGTCGAACCCGGTCTTCACCGCCCCCGCGGACCTCAAGTTCCAGGAGCGCCTGGCGAAAGTCCCCCTCTCGATCGCGCACACGCTCTACCCGGACGAGACCTCGACCTACTGCCACTGGAACCTGCCCGAGGCGCACGCCCTCGAGAGCTGGAGCGACGCGCGCGCCTACGACGGCACCGTCACGGTCATGCAGCCGCTGATCGCGCCGCTCTACGAGGGGCGCACCACCCAGGAAGTCCTCGGCGCGTTCATCGACGCGCAGAACGGCAAGTCCAGCCACGATCTCGTGAAGGACTACTGGACGCGCGCCCAGGCCGGGACCGTCGGCGGCTACGCGATCACCGACGCCACCGGGCAGCCGTTCAAGTCCCCGGACAGCTTCTGGAAGCACGTGCTGCATGACGGGTGGATACCGGGAACATCGTCGGAGGCTGGAGGTCGGGGGCTGGAGGCTGGTGGTTCAGCTTCACCCGCCGCCGTTGCCAGGGCCGCTGGCGCTGCCCCGATCCCGACCTCCACCCTCCAACCTCCACCCTCCACGCCAGCAAGCGCAGCGAGCACCGCCCTGGAGATCATCTTCAGGCCCGACCCGACGATCTGGGACGGGCGGTTCGCGAACAACGGCTGGCTGCAGGAGCTGCCCAAACCGCTGACGAAGATCACCTGGGACCCGACCGCGTGGGTCAGCCCGACGCTCGCGGAGTCGCAGAGCCTCCACGACGGCGACATCATCGAGCTCAAGTACCGCGGCAATGCGGCGAAGCTGCCGGTGACGATCGTCCCCGGGCATCCCGACGGCGCGGTCACCGCGTTTTTTGGCTACGGGCGCCACGTCACGGGCCGCGTCGGCACGTCGGCCGACGAGATCGCGAAGGAGTTCAACGTCTACCGGCTGCGGACCTCCGACGCGCTGTGGTTCGGCAGCGGCCTCGAGATCGCGAAGACCGGCGCCCGCCACGTGATCGCGCGCACCCAGGAACACCACCTGATGGAAGACCGCGCCCCGATCCGCGTCGCGACTTCCGAGAAGTACAAGAAGGACCCCGCCGTCATCGCCCACCAGGGCCACAAGATCCCGAAGACCATGACCCTGATTCCCGAATGGGAATACAAGGGGCATAAGTGGGGGATGTCGATCGACCTGACCTCCTGCACGGGCTGCGGCGTCTGCACGATCGCGTGCGTGGCCGAAAACAACATCCCCGTCGTCGGCAAGGACCAGGTCAACCGCGGGCGCGAGATGCACTGGATCCGCGTCGATCACTACTTCTCGGGCGACCTCGAGAACCCGGAGACGTTCCACCAGCCGGTGCCGTGCATGCAGTGCGAGAACGCGCCCTGCGAGCTCGTGTGCCCGGTCGGCGCCACGACGCACAGCGCGGAGGGCCTGAACGACATGACCTACAACCGCTGCGTCGGCACCCGGTACTGCTCGAACAACTGCCCGTACAAGGTCCGCCGCTTCAACTTCCTGCTCTACCAGGACTGGGACACGCCGAGCCTCGAGCCGCTGCGCAATCCCGAC
>JANOJK010000861.1:0-1591 GCA_031408165.1 Acidobacteriota bacterium
GTTCACGCCGGCGCTTTTCGCGCTGACGACGAAGCGATCGGCGATCACGACGGCGAATTCGTTGACGCCGCCATTCTTCGAGGTCTTCTCGTGCGTCAACCGTCCGTCGACGCGCCGGGTGCGCTCCGAACCGGTGTCGTCATCGCGTTCCCCCTCGACATTCGCCCAGCCGGCCAGCGCCATGATCCCGCTGACGCCGCCGGTGTCGGAGATCTCCAGCGTGACGCGCCGGCCGCCCTCGCCGTCGCCGTACGTCGCCTCCGCCTTGGACACCATCAGGCCCGCAAAGCCGGTCTTCTCCGCCTTGCTCGCCATCTTCGACAGCCCGGCCAGAGTTTCCGGCACGAGCAGCTTCAGCTCCTCGATGCCGACGGGGTCCATCCGCTTGCCGCCGCCGAGCAGCGCGCCGAGGCCTTCGACCGCCGCGGCCGCCTGAGCGTTCGGATCGCCGCTCTTGGCCGCGGCCTCAGCCTTCTTGTTGCTCTCCTCGAGCTTCTTGGAGATGTCCTGCAGCTTGCCGAGCGCACTGTCCTTGTCGAACTGCACGTCGGAGCCAGAGCCATCGGCCACGGCTCCGCGACCCAACATCCCGGCCCCCACGACCAGCCCGCTGATGGCGCCGAGCAGGATCGTCAGCACGATCGCGCACACCAGGACGACGACTGTGTAGGGGAGAGCCTTGTCCGCAGGGCACTTCATCAGGCGCGGCAGGCCGAGATAGAGGAGGTACAGGCCGTACAGCGCGGCGAAGATGGCGAGAAGGCCCAGCACCGGCACGATCTGCAGCACTCCGGCGATCCACGCCGGGGTGTACGAGTACACCGCCACCTTCAGCGCCTGAATGCTGTTCTTCTCGCCGCCGAAAGTCGGCGCCAGCGCATCGATGACCAGCGAGAGCACGAACACGCCGACGAGCGCCATGCCGAACGTGAAAATCGCGCCGACCACCCCGGCGATGAGTGGCACGCGGTAGTGGCCGACGAAGGGGAGCGTCTGGCCGATGACGACGCCGCCGATGAATCCGGCGATGGCGCCGATGGCGGCGAGTGGTGCGGCGTATCCCCCGATCAGCTCGCCGGTGGTCGCCGGTTCGGCGGCGATGACCTGCCACTCTGTCTGGGGAGACGCACAGATATTTCTGGCGCGGGTGACGATGTCCATGTCGGGGGGGCTCCTTGGGAAGTCTCGAAGATGATACGCCACGCCGCCGAGAGCGTGTCCGAGAAACAGGGAACCCGCCCCTGAAGGTGATCGCTGCCTCGCGCCACGGCGGGTCACGAAGGCCTCAAAGATCACCAAGAGCACAAGGTTTGTGGTCCTGGTGATCTTTGTGATCTTCGTGATGCCCCGTGGGCCGTTTCACCGAGAGCCCGCTACCGGCGCGCGAGGTCCTCTCCGATCCACGTTCTGATGAGGTCGATCGTGGACCTTATTTTATTTTTTCGCCGGTACGAGCTTCAGGATCCGGCCCGCGGTGTTGTCAGTCAGCAGATAGATGGCGCCGTCGGGCCCCTGCCGCACGTCCCGGATGCGTTCCGGCGCCGGCTGCAGATCCGTCAGCAGGCGTTCCTCGCCGGTGACCTTGTCGCCT
>JANOJK010000103.1:0-5364 GCA_031408165.1 Acidobacteriota bacterium
CGTCCAGGCTGATCGTAGTGCGCATGATGCCGGATCGTACCATAGCTGCATCATTGCATCACGCGCTCCAAAGGGTGCTTGCTGGATATGCCTGCACTTGTCTGCTAACGGGCAACGAGCTCGTTCACCCGTCGACGCGCAGCGTCTGCGCCGGATCGATGCGAGCCGCGCGACGGGCGGGGTGATAGGCGGCGAGCCCGGTCGCGGCGATGACGATTCCGAGTCCAGCGCCGAATGCGATGCCGTCCAACCATGACACGCCCTGGAACCGGACGATGGCGCCCAGCATCTTCATTGCCGCGAATGCGCCGGCCAGACCGGCCAACGCACCGAAGCCGGCGAGGCGCGCGGTCTGTCGCAGGACCATCCCCACGATCGTGGGCACGGTCGCGCCGAGCGCCATTCGGATGCCGATCTCCCGGATCCGTTGATTGAGGCTGTACGTCAACACCCCGAAGAGGCCCGAGATGCTCAACGCGAGCGCCAGCGCGCCCAGCAGGGATCCAATCCACGACGCCGCCATGAACGGATAGATCTGAAGCGTCCGCACGTCGGCCAGAGGCAGCGCCTCGAACACTTCGGCATCGGGAGCGGCGCGCTTCAAAACCGGTTGCAGCGCGTCCGGTGCGAGATCACGAGCGGGCGCACGCACGAGCAATGCGATCGCATGCGGACGTCCCGGGCTCGTGGGGAGGTAGATGCGGCCGGCCTCGGGACCATCGACGATCGTGCCGCCGACGATGTTGCCGGCGGTGCCGACGACCGTCACCTCGGCATAGCTGCCAAGAGCACCGGCCGACTGCTGCGACGGCGCGACTCTCAAAATCCTGCCAAGCGGATCCTGACCCGGCCAGAACGCGCTCGCGGTCGCCGCGCTGACGACCGCCACGCGCGCGTTCGCCTCCGACCCGTCAACGCGGAAACCGCGACCATGCACAATGGGGATGCGCAGCGTCGCGAAATATTCCGGCGACACGAACATCAGCGGCAAGGTCGCCACGTGACCGTGCGATTCGAGGGTCACTGTCCGCGATGGCCCGAGGAGCGGATTGCCGCTGGTCGCGGCGACCTGCGCGAACCGGGAGTCCGACTGCATCACGAGCGCGAGCTGCCGGATTCGATCGACGGCGTTTCCTTCACGCACGTTGATCGACGTGACGCCTTCGGCGTCGAAGCCGACATCGATGTCGCGCATGGCGGCGCCGTTGCGCGCCAATGTGAGTGCGGGGATGGTGAGCAGCACCGCGATGGCGACCTGGCTGGCAACCAGCAATGCCCGCAGTCGCGATCCGCGCCGGTCGCTGCCGCCATGCGAGCCGAGCGCGCTCATCGGCGTGGGCCGCGATGCCTGCAACGCCGGCACGAGCGCAAACGCCAGCGTGGTCACGAGGCCGGCGGCCACCGCGAACAGCCACACGCGATGATCGATCACGAGTGGCGCCGTCCTGAGGATGGCGTTGAGCGACGGCGGCAGGCTGCCAAGGAAGATCGTGGTCGCAACGGGAAGGCCCCAGGCGGTGAGGACCATCGCGCCGAAGGCCGCCAGCATCGCGATCAGCAGTCCCTCCGTCAGCAGCTGGCCGATGATGCGGCCGCGGCTCGCGCCGAGGGAGACGCGAATGGCGATCTCACGCTGACGCTGAACGGCGCGCGCGAGCATCACGCTGGATACGTTCGCGCATGCCGCGATCAGCACGAGGGCAAAGGCGACGAAAACCGGCGAGAGCAACGCCAGCAGACCGAGTGACAGCGGTGCCGGCCTGGCCTGCGGCCGGACTTCCGCCCACGCGTCCCGATCGACGGCGCGGCCGTTACGCACGAGCGGCGCGATGGCGCTTTGCGCCTGCAACGGGGTGACCCCGGCCTGCAGGCGCACGCTCACCTCGAAGGCGCGCGTCTGTTCGCCGGCGATGAGATCGGGAGCCACCAGCCTCGCGTAAGCCGTGAGCGGCAGCCAGAGATCGCGCGGCATGCGATGCAGCCCGGCGAATCGCGGACCGAGCACGCCGACCACCACGAACGCGTGTCCGTTCACGTCGATCGCCCGCCCGACCGCGGCGGGGTCGCGAGCGAACAGCCGGACCCATGCCTGGTAGCCGAGCACTGCAGCCTGGCCCGAGGTGCCGTCCTGATCGCCGGGTCCAAGTGATCGGCCGAGGATGAATGCCGGTCCAAGCGCGTCGAAGTAGCTGTCCGACACGAGCTCGGCTGCGAGCGGCCGCCCTTTCGACGAGACGTATCGCGTGCTCGCCGCGAAGGCATCGCTCACGAGATCGCGGCGGGCGCGTATCGCTTCGTACTCGGCCCAGCCGAGGGGGCGACTCCCAGTGTCCCTGGCGTGCCGCGTCACGAGATAGAGACCGTCCGGATCCCGGACCGCGTAGGGACGGAGGAGGTAGGCGTTGAAGACCGTGAACGCGCCGACGGTGAGCGCCAGCGCGATCGCGAGCGTCAGGATCGTCGTGGCGGCAAAGGTGGGACTGCGAACGAGCGTGCGAATGCCGTAGCGCAGATCATGGACCAACATCAGGTCATTTCACTTCAAGGAACCCGAAGAACGACACCAGAGCGTCCCTGGCACCGGCCTCACGTTTCGGCGCCGTAGGAGATCTGCATGCGCCGGACGGCGAGAGCGGCGATCCACAGCACGAACGCGGTCAGGAGCAGCAACCCGAGAACCGCGCCGAGACCCGAGGCGGGCGCGGCGGGCGCCGCCAGCAACCGGATCAGCGCCGGGGCGTCATCCTCCATCGGCGCAGGGACGGGACACAAGGATTGCAGGTAATACAAGATGCTCATCTTCTGCAGCACGTGCGGAAGGATGCCATTGACCCCCTCCCAGGCGAGCAGCACCGCCGCCGGGATGATGGGGTTTCGGACGTACAGCCCGACTGCGAGAAAGACGCTCCCGTAGCCGACGCAGCCGAGCGCGGCAGCCGCCCCATACCAGAACAGGTGGCTCATGCCCCCGGCGTTCCAGTAGGCCTGGACTTCGACCGCGTCGTGCGGCCAGAGCATCGCCGCGAGCGTGAGCAGGGCGCCGCCGCCGAAGATCGCGGAAGACGCAATCAGCCCGGCCGCATATTTGCCCGCGAGCAGCACCTCGCGCCGCGCCGGCGCGAGGAGCCAGAAGTGCAGCGTCCGGTTGCTCATCTCCCCGCGGAAGAGATTCATGAAGATGCCCAGACAGCCGAAGAAGATCGCCAGCCGCAGGTAGAAGTACTGAAAGATCCCCGCGAAGATCGCCCGATCCTCTTCGAGGTCCAGCAGACGGTTGATGTCCCGGCGCTGCAGCTTGCCGTCGACGAACAGAAGACGGGCGTCCCGCCGCCCGTCGAAGTAGACGATCTGTCGATACTCGGTCCGCTCGTCGACGAACCCGGCGCCCGTAGACGAGGCGACCGTGGTGAAGCTCTTGCCGTCGTTGCTCAGTTGAATGTTGAAGTCGCGGGTGTCGGACTCCTCCTTTTCGCCTCCGGCACTGGCGTGCTTCACGACGAAGCGCGCCACCGGACGAGCCGCACCCAGATCCACCTGCAGGAACAAGGGCCAGTCGTCAGCGCACCACCGGTCGCTCTGCCCTCCCGTCACGCTGCCGTTCACCGCCTTCTCCGGCCCCTCATCCGGACTGCACGGCACACTTCCAGTGGCGGGACGGTGCAGCGCGAGGTTCACCCGGCCATCCGGCCCGTAGACCTCGAACTCGTAAATCCTGGCCACCGGCTCCCCGCTGTCAGAAGGACGAATGACATTCAAGCGGACGAAGCGGGTTTCGACGGTCGGCTCGATCACGTGGGTGGTCGTCCCCGCGTTCGCGGTGCGCTGCCGGACGCGACGTGTCCGTGTTGACCAGCTTTCCCCGGCCGGCTTTCCCAGCCGCTTCTTGACGTCCTCGGCCGTTTCTCCCTCGCGGATGCTGTCCATCAGGGCCGGGCCAATCACGCCGCGCCGGGCCAGCCGCTCGCTCCGGAACTTCGCCTCGAGACCGTGCCCGAAGAAGATCAGCGAGGGCAGGAGCGCCAGTGCGTAGACCCACAACGAGCGCCTGGCGAAGAAGACACGCCGGAGCTCGATTCTGGCAATCGTCCACGCCTGCCGGGCCCGGCCCGGGAAGGCACGCGGGGTCACGACTCACCGCCGATCAGATATTCGTACAACGCGTCGACGTTCTCGTCGCCCGGGACCACACTCTCGATCCGGTGGCCGTCGAGCGCGATCCGTCCGAGCGCGCGCGCGAACTGCTCCCGGTCCCGGGTCATCACCAACATCCCGAGCCGGTCGTCGTGCAGCTTGATCTCGGTGATGTGTTCCTCACGGAACAGCTGCGCGGCGACGCCGGATGCGTTCCGATCGCGGCACCGGACGATGTACTGGCTGGGATGCTCGTCGATCTCGTCGCGCACGTTGCGGATCTTCCCCTCGGCCACAATCCTCCCGTTGGCGATAAGCACCACCTGATCGCTGATCAGGTCCACCTCCTGCAGCACGTGGCTCGAGAGGATGACGTGCTTGCCCTCGGCGGCCAGGGAGCGGAACATGTCGATCGTCTCGGCGCGCACCAGCGGGTCGAGGCCGTTCAGCGGCTCGTCAAGCACCAGCAGGTCGGGATCGTGCGCGATGGCCTGCGCCAGCCGCACCCGCTGCCGCATGCCCTTGGAATACGCCGCGACCTTGCGAGTGGCCGCCTCGGTCAGACTCAGGCGCTCGAGCGCCTTCCACGCGCGTTCCTCCGCTTCCGATTGCCCGTATCCGAACAGCAGCAGCCCGGTGGTGATGAAGGTGAACCCGGTGGCCCAGCGCGGTGCGGTGTCGTACTGCGTGGCATATCCCGTCATCCGCATCAGCGCTTCGGGATCGCGCGGGGAGATTCCGCGCATGAGGATGCGGCCGTGGTCCGGGAAAATCAGGCCGGTCATCAGGTTCATCAGCGTGGTCTTGCCGGCGCCGTTCGGCCCGACCAGGCTCGTGATGCCCGGCGGAATGTTCAGCGTGACGCGGTTCACGCCGAGCACCTCGCCGTAGAACTTCGAGACCTCTTCGAAAATTACTCCGGGGGGCTTCGCCCCCGCCGGACCCCCCTACACGCTCACTCGCGGAGGCCCCAAGATCCCCGCTCCGTTCGCGTGGCTCGTTCGCGGCGCTCACTCGCGCCCCGGACGGCTTCGCCCCGCCGGACCCCCCTACACGCTCACTCGCGGGGGCCCCAAGATCCCCGCACCGTTCGCGTGGCTCGTTAATGACTCCGGGGGGCTTCGCCCCGCCGGACCCCCCTACACGCCCACACCCCGGGGGCCCCAAATACCCCCACCCGTACCGTGGGGCGGTAAATTAACCCGGGGGCGTCGCCCCCCCGGGCCCCCCAAC
>JANOJK010000179.1:0-6169 GCA_031408165.1 Acidobacteriota bacterium
CGCTCACCGCGAAGGTCGAGGCCTGCGCGTCGGCGGTTTTCCGATCCAGTCTATCCGCTTCCGCGAGCGACGCCTCCGCGGCGCGATCCTGTCCCTGCTGTTTCAGCGTCTGGCCGAGGCTCCGGTGGGCTTCCGCTGACGAGGGCCGGTACTTGATCGCGTGTCGAAACCGCGACTCCGCTTCCGCCAGCGCCCCCTGTTGCTTCAGGATGGTGCCGAGCATGTAGTGGGCATCGGCGTAATCGGACTTGCGCGCGAGCGCGTCGCGGAACTGTTGCGCGGCCTCGCCGGCCTGCCCTGTTTGCCAGAGGACCACACCCAGCGTAAACGGCGCCTCGGGCAATGCCGGATCGAGTTGCGCGGCACGGCGCAGTGCGGTTTCGGCCTCGGCGAACTGATCCCGCTGCTTCAGGGCCAGGCCGAGCCCATAGAACGCTTCGGCGTTGGTCGGCTGGATCTCGACAAGGGCGCGGTACACGTCCACCGCGTCCGCCAGGTTTCCCTGCTGCATCAGCGCGGTGCCGAGATTCAGTCGCGCGGGAACGTAGGCGGGCTGCGCCGTGATGAGCCGCCGGAGCACCGTCACGGCCTCGTCACCGCGGCCTCTCTGCGACAAGGCGAGTCCCAGACTGTTCTGCGCGTCCGCCGCAGAGGAATCGAGACGGACGGCCTCCTCGAGGTGGGGGATGGCCCCGTCGAGATCGCCGAATGCCTGGAGCGCCGTGCCGAGTCGCAGCTGTGCGACAGGCAGTCGCGGGTTCAGGCGGACCGCTTCGCGCAACTGGTCGATCGCCGGCTCGAGCCGTCCATTGCGTTCGAAGGTCAGGCCCAGGTAGTACCGTGCCTCCGCATGATCGGGCCGCAACCGGACGGCAGCCTGCAGCGGCGGCAGCGCGCCCTCGTAATCCTTCGTCCACCAGCGCGTCGCGCCGAGATGGTATTGCGCGTCGAACAGCCGGGGATCCAGACGGACGGCCTCTTCGAACTTGCGGAGGGCCTCCCCGGTCTGACCCTGCTGCCCCAGCACGAAGCCCAGTCGGTCGTGGGCCTCGGCCATCCGGGGGGCGGAGTCAATCGCTCTGGCATATGAGGCCGCGGCAGCGGCGAAATCCTTCTGGCGCTCGCAAACCACGCCCAGCAGGAAATGCGCTTCAGCGGAAACGGGATCGCGGGCCAGCGCCGCTTCGACCTGAAGGCGCGCGCGATCGAGATCGTTCGCGTCGAGGAAGGCCCGCCCCTGCTTCAGTGCGGAACGGATCGGGGTCGAGGGACCCTGGCCAGCGGCCGGTGCCTGGGCGAGCACGTCCGAGGCGCACCACAGCAGGAGCGACGCCATCGCCGACACCGACCAGGACTGGCGAGGAGGCACCGGGCGATTCTACACCGCCAAAAGCGGCGAATCGGTGGCCCAGCACAGTGCGCCGCCGCAGGGCCATACGCCCTGAGGCTCATGTGACCCGTCCGCGTGCCTCCGGTGTTTCGGGCGGTGCGCCGGCGAATACGCGCCGCAAGGCATACCGCAGCGCCTGGCCCAGCAGCGGTTTCGGGTACTTCGCGAAGAACTCTTCCGGCGACTCGACGTACAGCCAGAACACTTCCAGACACTGATCGTCGGTCAGGTCGTCGATCCACTCAGTGCCTGGTTCGTAGGGTGCGATGGGCTTCATGGGTAAGGGTCCAGAAGAGTCTAACGCGATCGGCGCGTCGGATCATCAGCCGGCGCAGCGCGCAGCCAGACCAGTCCGTCGCGGCACCCTAGAGCGAGGCGCACGGCATCCACCTGCTGCACACGTCCGAGCGGCGGCCTCGGCGCCCCCCCCTCGAAGCCGAGCACGCCGCCGTACTGCACTGGTGTGTCCGCGACGTCCATGAGCGGCTCGCGGAACCGCGGCCAGAGACCGGCGAGGAAGTGCCAGACGCGTTCGGCGTCCCACGCGTCGAAGTCCACGAGGCGGTCGCCGGGGCGGACGAGCGGCGCGAGGGTCACCTGGCCTTGTTCCTGCGGACGGCGATCGGCTGTGCCGTGCGCGAGCGCGCGGATGGCCGACTGCAGAACCTCCGGGCCGACACGTGCATTGTCGGCGTTGAGATCGTCCACCGGGTAGCCGCGCGGCAATGCAAACGATCGCTGAGCGATGATGTCACCGGCGTCCATCTCGCTCGTCAGATGATGGACGGTCACCCCCGTTTCGCGATCGTCGGCATGGTACACCCAGCAGAGCGGCAACGGACCGCGATGCCGCGGCAGCAACGACGGGTGCAGGTTGATGCCGCCGAGCGGTGCGATGCCGAGCAGCGCATCAGGCAACCGCCACGGAAAGTGCGCGACACACAGCAAGTCGGGGCGCTCGGCGGCCATGGCCTGCACGAAACGCTCGTCGCGCACAGCAGGTACCGCCGACTCCGGAACGTGAAGCGATCGTGCGGCCTCGGTCAGCGGATCGCGCGTGCGAAGGCCGACCCATCGCGCGACCTGTCCGGTGACGCGTCGCGCGGCGCCTCCGGATTGGGATCGGTTTGCGCGGACGACCCTGACGACCTGGTGTTCCGTCGCCAGCGCCCGCAAAGCGGCCGCCGAAAGGAGACCGCCGCTACCGAAAAACAGGATACGCATGTGGAGATCTTCGAATCTCGTGAACGCAATTTCCGTCCTGGGCGGCGAACGTCCGGAGGTCGGTCAGGCCGCAGGCCGGAACCGCTCGAGCCAGCGCCACGCGGTATACAACCGCCAGACGCTCACGCCGTCATCGTGGGCGCCGCGAAGATAGTCGTGGACGAAGGTGCGCATCTTGCTGGCGCGTACGAACGGCGCCTCGCACAGCGTCCGGCTGTCGGCCATCGCGGCGACGGCCTCGCGGTGTGCGGTTCTGAGCGGCATCCAGTCGCTGCGCGACACGATCGCCCGCTTGTCGGTGCGCGCGATCACCAGGGGCGGCACAAGGTGCCGCGCCGCGTTCCACAAGACCCGCTTGCGGCGCCCCTGGCCCACCTTGTTCGAGGCCGGCAGACGGAAGGCCCATTCCACGATCCGGTGGTCGAGGAACGGCGGCCGGTTCTCGACGCCGTGCGCCATCGCGTTGCGATCCTGGATCAGCAGGACCGCAGGCAGGTTCGTATGCCGAACCAGGTCGAAGAGAAATCGATTGAGGCGAGAGGGATCTGCCGATCGGTCACGCGGTTGGGCGGGCGACACGGGCTCGGGATCCAGCCAGGCCGGCTGCCTGCGCCTGGTCCTCCACGATCGCACCGCCGGTGCGACCGTATACTCGGCCAGGACGGACCGCCGCGAACGGCCCTGGGCCATCGCACGCAGCCGGACCTCGAGGAACAGGCGCCACCACGCGCCCCCGCCCAGCCATTCACGGAACATCACCGCCTCGTACGACGGAAGGCCGGCGAACAGTTCATCGGCTGCTTGGCCCTCGAGCGCGACCACGCAGTCATGCTCCCGGGCGAGGCCAAACACCCGGTAGTGCGCGATCGTGTCCTGACCGAGCAGAGGCTCGCCCTGCGCGGCCACGACATCGTCGATCAGTTCAAAAGCTTCTCCCGGTGTCAGCCGATGCGTGATGGACCGAATGCCCGCGTGGGCCGCCACCGACTGGATGTAGGGCCACTCGCTCATCCGGGGATCGTCGAACACAATGGAAAAACAGGTCAGAAGGCCGCTCGTCCGCCGGCCTTCTTTCGCCGCGAGGCACGCGACGAGGGAGGAATCGAGCCCGCCGGAAAGCAGGCACCCGACCTCACGGTCCGCAATCAGATGGTCGCGCGTCGAGGCCTCGAGCAGATGCCGCAGTTCTTCTTCCGCAGCCTCGTCGGTTCGCCGGTCACCAGGATCCGGGAGACACCCCTCGAGAGCCCAGTACCGACGCCGTTGCGGTTCCTGTACGCCGGAAGGCTCGAGACCGATAGTCAGGACCGATCCGGCCGACACCGTCCGCACACGCGCGAAGAACCCCCCGTCGGCGGTGTCGGCCGGCATGCCCCGAAGGAAGCGATGCCATCGCGTGCGATCGATTTCGGGTCCCGTGGCGAGCGCCTGGGCGACGGTCCGCGCGTGCGATGCCACGATCGTCCGCGTGCCCTCAGTCGCGAAGAACAGGGGCTTGATGCCGAGCCGATCGCGGGACATCACCAGCCGGCGGCGAGCGAGGTCAACGATGACCACTGCCCACATGCCTCGGAGACGCTCGAAGCAGGCGTCCCCCCAGTCGTCATAGGCGGCAATGAGGGTTTCGGCGTCGCTGGCGGTTCTGAACCGCGCCCCGCGCGACTCGAGGTCCCGGCGCAGCTCCGCGTCGTTGTAGATTTCCCCGTTGTGGAAAATCCAGGCGCCGCCGTTCCGACCCGCCAGTGGCTGGCCCGCGGCCGGGCGGGTGTCGCGGATGGCGAGGCGGCGAAACGCGCCAGCGAGCGTGACTGGTTGCTGCGGAAGATCGGCGGGCAGCGGTGTTCGGTCGAACCGTCGAGCTTGGTGCGCCGAATCGACCACGAGCCAGCCTTCGCCATCAGGACCACGACTGGCCAGGTCCTGGTGCATGCGCGCCACGGCGGCGAGCAAAGAACCTCCGCCAGCCCCGGCATCGGCGACGAGCGCAATTCCGCACATCGATTCAGTGCGCTCTCTATCTCTTTCGGGATTGCCTAACCAGAAACTATCGACTAGTATGGCACACGCTGCGACTGTGAAGACCCCTTGGGAGGGGTAAATGTCTGCGCATTTCGTGCGGAATCAATCGATCGAGACGGCGCCCCTGCAACAGGAGCTCATGCTCTTCAGCGCTGCCACGAAGAAGTTCTGTGTCCTCAACCCCAGTGCGGCCCATATCTGGACGCGGCTGGAGGAGCCTCGTACAGAGGACGAGCTGGTCGCGTCGCTTTGCGAACAGTTCAACGCAGCCAACCGGGAAACGGTCGAGCAGGACGTTCGTGGCGTCCTCGGGCTCCTCGAGAGTCTCGACCTCGTGTCGAAGGCGTAGTCAGTTTCAGCAAAACTCGTCACTCAGGAGGATCGCTGCATGGAGAATCAGATCAGACAGTCAGACGCCGACCAGACCGCCCAGGGCGTCGCCACAGAGCGTCCGGTCTACGAGGCCCCGCGCGTCACCGTGCTGGACGAAGCCGACGTGCTGAAGACGTTCCAGTTCACGAGCGCGGCGATCAGCTGGTGGGTGGCGTAGCACGACAGCGACCTCGGGATTAGGGACGCGTGTTCGGCGTATCGAGCCACCGTCGGTGGGAACGGCTGTTTTTCAGATAGGCGACAACCCCCTGGTGCTTCGTTCGGCGGACGCGGCACTGGTCGAACGGTTTCTGAGTTTGTACGGCGACTGCAGGGTTGACGCCTTCGCGGCTCGCGGTACGGCGGTGGAGTGCGTCGTTCAGCCCGCCCCCGATTCACAGGCGGTCGTGCTCGAGGTGATCGATCCAGACCCGCCCGATATCGCACAATTCATGGAAACAGCGTTTGCCGATCGCGGGTGTCGTCGGCTGCCGGCCGTCGAGCATGCTGATGGGTGGGTGCCGATGCAATCCGACGAGCCGTGCGTCGCCTTTGAGGTGCGCGGCCAGCAGGTACGGTTTCCGGTGCGCAGTGGCTGGCGGGGGCTGGCCGCCAATCTCGGCGTCGGGCTCGTCCTCCGGCTCCAGCGCAACATTATTTTTCTGCACGCGTCGGCGGTTGCCATCGGGCAGTCGCGCCGGGGCGTCGTGTTCGTTGGCGCGAAAGCCGCAGGCAAGACCACGACGGCTCTCGGTCTCGCGTCGAGGGGCCACACGTTCCTCGGTGACGAGATCGTAGGCGTGCGGGAAGGATCGCTCGAGATCGTGCCGGTGCTGCGAACGATCTCCAAGCGTGACGGTCCCTGCGCGACGGGCGTGGACGAGGCAATCGCCGCCGCGTTGCCTGCCCGCACGCGCTATCCGGACGGACACTCCAGAACCAACATCAGGGCGAGCCGGCTGTTCTCTTCCGGGCTCGTGCCCTCGGCGCTGGAAGCGGTCGTGTTTCTGGGTCCTGTGGGTCCCGTGCCTCACCTGACACCCGTGCCTTCGTCGCTCGAAACGGCGTCGAGGTTGACGCCGGTCGCGAGCACGCTATGGGGGCGATCACCGGCGTCCCGCGCCTTCGCCCTGGTGCGGCTGCTGGCGTCGGTCCCCGGGTACG
>JANOJK010000278.1:0-2184 GCA_031408165.1 Acidobacteriota bacterium
GCGCTGGCCAGCTACAACGCGGGCCCCGGCAACGTCGCGAAGTACCGGGCCATCCCGCCGTTCAAAGAGACGCAGAACTACGTGAAGAAGGTGACGGCACTCCTCGCGCACGCGAAGGCGTCAGAGAACCCCTAGCAGCCCGTACCTCACGACAGCACGGCCTCGGGGGCCGCCGCGCGGGCGAGCTCCGCCTGCAGCCAGTCCGCGAGCCGGGCGAACGGATCGAAGCCGAGGACGCGCGGTGCGTCGGCGATGAAGTTCGACAGGGCGTTGATGTCGTAGAAGCAGGGGCGGCCGTCGCGCGCGTCGATCATGTATTCCACGCCGCCCACCTCGATGTCCGACGCCGCCATGATTCGCTCGACTGCCTCGATGATCTCCGCCGGCGGCGTGTACGCCTCGACCCGCAGACTGTTCTTCGGCGCGTCGGCCGGGCACGTGGCGCGGGCCAGCTCCGCCCCGTCGACGTCCTGGCAGACGTCCGCCGGACACAGGTTGAAGGTGTCTCCCGTGGTGTAGATGCGGATGGCGTAGAGGAACCTGCCGTCGAGGACTTCGACGCGCACGATCCGGCCGTCCGCCGGCGGCACGTACTCCTGCACGAGCGCGGTGTGGTCGATGCCGAGGTCGATGCCCTCCCGCGACCTGCGCTCGAGCGCGGCCGCCGTCTCGAAGCGGACGATCCCGGCGCCGCTGCCGCCGATGTTCGGCTTCACGACGAGCGGGAACCGCAGCCCCTCGGCGGCGTCCGCCGCCTGCGAGGAGTGATGGATGACCCGGCTTCGCGGGTACGGAAGGCCGAGGCGCTCGAGCAGCGTCAACTGGTACGCCTTGGAGATTTCCGTCCGCCAGGCGGCGGAGCCGTTGATGACCCGCACGCCCAGCCGCTCGAGGTGCGTGAGGTACTGCAGCGTGTAGAACGTGAGATGGCCGCGCCCGCGAATGTAAGCGGACGGGCTCATGCGATTGAAGACCACCGCGTGCGCCGAGGCGGTGTCGGACGGATCGAACCGATGATCGTCGGCGTGCAGGGCGTCGTACGGCACCCCGCGCCCATCCAGCGCCTGGAAGAGCGGACGATACCAGTCCGGGTGTTCGTAGTAGATACCGAGCCTCGATTCCGCGTACGCCATGTCCGCTCACCTCCTGTGCTTCCGTGACGGCCCCGTCGCGTGGCAAAAAAAAGGCCCTTCTCCCGCGGGAGAGGGGCCTCGAAAAGCCGGTGGTCTGAACCTCGTGTCTTAGTGGCTCGCCGTCACGGCGCGGACTCCCGTCCCCCTCTCCCTTGATGGGAGCGGCAACAGACGCAGGGACAACAGCAGCGGTGCAGCATGCGAACGTTGCCGATGCTAGCACAAACGTCTGGAGGTGAGGACTGGAGGCTGGCCGTCATTTCCTGGCGGCCTCATCCGCCCCGAGCACGACGAGCGCGACCAAACCCATCCATACCATCCACGTACCGAACCGATCGACCAGCGTTTCTCCATCGGGCGGCGACAGAGCGTCACGCCGGCACTCCGCACGCACCATCGCCACCAGTTCCGCCGGGCCGGACGGATCGCCGTGGTCGTCGCAGGCCACGGTCCGCCCCGCGCGGATGGCGTCGAGGAGACCCGACGGCGATCCGGGCCTGGTGAAAATGTAGGTGCGGCCGAGCCCGAGGGGCGCCATGTGGTGAAAGTCGCTCGACCCAATCACGGCGATCGAAGGGTGGACGCGTATCGCGCGCTCGGCGAACGCCGTCAGTTCGCGGCGGAACCTCTCCCGCGCGTGGGTTATCGGGTGCGCGATTTCGACGCCGTCGAGCGCCACGATCGCGGCATCGTCGAAGAAGCGCCACGACGAACGGGATGGGTGCGCGGCGATGGCGACCCCGCCGGCGGCGTGGACCGCCGCGACGGCCGACGCCGCTGACTGGCGCCACGGGATCGGCGCGGTGACGCCGATCACGGCGAGGTGGTACCCGACCGACGTCAGTTCCTGGCCGGGAATCAGCGTAGCGCCGCGCCGCGTGAGCGGCGCCAGCCACTGCGCGAGTCGCCACGAGTGTGTCGAGTTGTGGTTGGTGAGCGCGACGGCATCCAGGCGCCGCCGCCGCGCTTCGACGGCGATATCCCAGGGCGGGAGGAGGCCGTCGCCAGGAAAACTGTGCACGTGGAGATCGACCGCGAGCACCGCATAGCC
>JANOJK010000295.1:0-2648 GCA_031408165.1 Acidobacteriota bacterium
CCGGCCGCGAACAGGTCGGTGGCGACGAAGCGGCCGCCCGGCTTCAGGTCCGCGAAGACCGGCACGCGCGCATTGACGCGATCGAAGTCGTCCAGATTCAGCGGAACGCCCATCTCGCGCGCGATCGCGACCAGGTGGAGGACCGCGTTGGTGGATCCGCCCGTCGCTGCGACCGACGCGATGGCGTTCTCGAGCGCCTGCCGCGTCACGATGTGCGAGGGCCGGCGTCCGGCCGCGAGCACCTCCATGACGAGCGCGCCGGTGCGGCGCGCGACGTCGTGCTTCCGTGGGTCGGCCGCGGGCACGTCGCCGCTGCCGAACGCCGCGAGGCCCAGGAACTCGGTCGCGGTCGCCATCGTGTTGGCGGTGAACTGGCCGCCGCACGCGCCGGCGCCGGGACAGGCGCGATCCTCCATCTCGCAGAGGCCGGCGTCCGACAGCTTCCCCGACGCATGCGCGCCGATCGCTTCGTAGACATCCTGGATGGTGACGTTCCGTCCGCCGACCTGCCCGGGCGCGATCGACCCGCCATAGAGAATCACGCCGGGGATGTCGAGCCGCGCGAGCGCCATCGCCGCCGCGGGGATGGTCTTGTCGCACCCGACGAGGACCACGATCGCGTCGAACAGATTCCCGCGCGCGACGAGCTCGATGGAGTCGGTGATCACCTCGCGGCTCACGAGCGACGCGCGCATGCCGGCCGAGCCCATGGTGATGCCGTCGGAGATGGAGACGGTGTTGAACTCCATCGGCGTCCCGCCGGCGGCCCGGATGCCGTCCTTCAGCGACGCGGCGAGCTCGCGGAGGTGGTAGTTGCAGGGACCGATCTCGGTCCAGGTGTTGGCGACGCCGACAATCGGCTTCGCGAGCGCGTCACGATCGTAGCCGACCGCCCGCAGCATGGCCCGCGCGCCCGCCCGGCTCGGCCCCTCGGTGATGGCGCCGCTCTGCCACTTGCCCGTGCGATCCTGTGTCATGTGTTCGCACTCATGATTCGGGCAGGAGGGCCTTGCTGTCAAACTTATAATGTTTCTATCAGTATAAATAGTTCTAATCATCCCCAGGACCGGCGGGATACGCCTGGTCCGGCGGGGTCAGACCTAGCAGGTTGCTGAAAGTGCCAACCTGAAGGCAAAAGGTAGAAGGCAAAATGCAGAACATGTAGATTTGCGGCGCGATCTCAGTGTCCTGCCTTCTGCCTTCTGCCTTCTGCCTCCTGCCTCCTGCCCCGGCGCGCATCTTGCGGCGGACGGGTGGATGATGCCCCGGTATCGGGAACGGTTGGGCTCTGCGCGTTTGTGGTTCGCCGGCAAACCGCGGGCCCTTGCCAGCGTTATCGTGCTGATGGCGCTGGTGGTTATCGCATCCGCCGGCTACACATCCTGGTTCGTGTACGACGTTACGGCCGGGCTCCCCAGTAAGGCTCAGGTGCGCGCACTAGGTGAAATGGCGCAGGCGACGACCATATTCGATGCGCACGACGCGGCCGTCTTCACGATCTTCAAAGAACAACGGATCGAGATCCCCTACGATCGGATTTCCCCGAATCTCATCAAGGCGGTCCTGTCGGTCGAGGACCAGCGCTTCTACGATCACAGCGGCGTGGACTTCATCCGCGTCGGCGCCGCCGCCGTGCGCAACCTCCAGGAGCGCCGCCGCGCGGAAGGCGGCAGCACGATCACCCAGCAGCTCGCGCGCCAGACCTTCCTCAGCCGGGACAAGACCTACCGCCGCAAGATGAAGGAAGTGATCCTGGCCGCGCATATCGAGCGCGAGTACTCGAAGCCCGAGATCCTCGAGCTGTATCTCAACAAGGTGTATTTCGGGGACGGCCTGTATGGCGTCGAGGCCGCCTCGCGCGGCTACTTCAACAAACACGCCAGCGAGCTCAACGTCGCCGAAGCCGCATTGCTCGCCGGGCTGATCCAGTCCCCATCAAGCTACGCGCCCACCGTGAATCTCGACCGCGCCGTCGCACGCCGCAACCTGGTGCTGCTGACGATGGTGTCGGCCGGGGTCATCGACCAGACCCAGTTCGAGCGCGCGAAGCAGGCGAAGGTGGAGCTGACCAACGGCCTCGAGATGAAGGAGACCTTCGGGCTCTACTTCAAGGAGACGGTCCGGAAGGAACTCGTGGAGCGCTTCGGCGGCTCGCGCGTGGCCGAAGGAGGCCTGCGCGTCTATACGACGATGGATACGGCGCTGCAGCAGGCCGGGGAGAAGATCCTCGAAGACGGCATCGCCGCGATCGAGCATCGTCGCGGCTACCCGCATCCGCGGCGCGCGGCAAGTCCAACCGGCTCCGAGTACCTGCAGGGCGCGCTGGTGGCAATGGATCCGAAGACCGGCGCGGTCAGGGCGATGGTCGGCGGACGGGACTTCAACGAGAGCCGGTTCAACCGCGCGACGCAGGCGAAGCGGCAGAGCGGTTCGGCCTTCAAGCCCTTTGTCTACGCCGCCGCCCTCGAGGCCGGCTACTCCCCGGCGAGCGTCATCGACAACCTGAACATGCCGACCATGACGCCCGCGGGAAACTGGGTGCCAGAGGACGGGCATTCCACCGCCTCCTCGATGACGATGCGCTCGGCGCTTCGGATGTCGAGCAACCGCGCCGCGGTGCAGATGCTGAACACGATTGGAATTCCGGC
>JANOJK010000876.1:0-1552 GCA_031408165.1 Acidobacteriota bacterium
CCTGCTGACCGACGCGCGCCGACACCGGGTTGACGAGCGTCGGGTCGAAGGCGTAGTTCAGCATGTTGTTTTCTTCCGTCACGGAACCGTTGATGTCCCAGCGGAAGCCGAGGTTCAGCGTCAACTTGTTGCTGACGCGCCAGTCGTCCTGGATCCAGGGCGCCACGAAGAGCCACTGGTAGTGCGGCTTCGGGTTGACGTCGACGTTGCCGTTGTTGATCGCGCCAAGCAGTAACGACGCGAACGCGTTGCCCTCGAGCGCGCTGGTGCTGTTGAGCGTGCTGCGCGTGAACCCACGCTCGAACCGGAGGAAGCCGCCCGAGTTGTTGTAGTTCTCGTTGAAGACGTTGGTCGACCGGATATCGAGACCACTGCGGATATTGTGGGCGCCGCGGTTCAGCGACACGTTCGGCTGAAGCGTGTAGTTGCGATTCCGGTTCGGGGCCGAGCCGCGCGACAGGGTCGCGAACTGGTCGACTTCGATCACCGGGAAGATGCCGCCGATCGCCTGGCTTGGCATCTGATTGACGAGGTTCGAGGGCCAGAATTCCGTGCTGTCGAAACCGAGGGCGTCATCGGAATAGCTCCACTCCAGGAAATAGGTGTAGCCGGCGCGCAGGTTGAACACGCTCCCCGGGCCGAAAATGTGCACCCAGTCGCCTACGAGCGCGCGGTTGGCGCGCCAGAGCGGAAGCTGGCCGGCCTGGCCGGGACCGCTGCGGATGGCGTTCCCCCGATTGCCGATCTCGTTGCGCTCGTTCTCGCCCCAGCGGAAGAAGGCCCGGTCGTTGACGCCGAAGTTGTGGTCCACCTTCCCGACCCAGTTCCAGAAGAGGTCCTTGTTGAAGTGCTCGGTCCAGTGCAGGTTCTGCTGCCACGGCGCCACGCCGGCCGTCGTGCCATTCGGATCCGGCCAGTACGCCATGATCTTTCTCGCGGTCTCGTTGATCCGATTCGGCGGGATGATGTTGCCCGGGACTGGATCGCGCGTCCAGACGCCGTTGACGTCGCGGCCGGTCGCCGGATCGAAAATCTGGATCAGGCGTCCCGACGCATCCACGAGACCGCTGAAGTCGCCGTTCTTCATCGCTGCCGTCGGCACCGTGCTGAACAGCGGGGCGGGCGTGCCTTCCCGGTACTTCTCGCCGGTGAACAGGAAAAACGTCTTGTTCTTCCAGATCGGGCCATCGACGCTGAACCCGTACTGATCGATGTACTGATCGGTCTTCGGCCTGTTCTGCGAGTTGAGGATGAACGAGTTGGCCGCCAGCGCCTTGCGCCGCATGTAATCGTAGACTTCGCCGTGGAAGCTGTTCGTGCCCGACTTCAGCGACATGTTGACGACGCCGCCGGCCGTGCGGCCGTACTGCGCGTCGTACGAGTTGGTGGCAATCTTCATTTCCTGGACGGAGGCCGCCGGCGGCACGTAGGCGATGTTGTTGCCCCCCTGGTTGGCGTTGTTCGGCGCGCCGTCGAGGAGGAACTCGTTGTTGCTGCTCTGGCCGCCGTTCATCGACCAGGCGGCGAGCGCGCCGTTGTCGAACGGACGGAG
>JANOJK010000327.1:0-1610 GCA_031408165.1 Acidobacteriota bacterium
GGTCACGACGATCTCTCGCGGAGGGCGCGGAAGCAGTGGGCGGGGATCCTCTCGGAAGGCACCGGGGTCTAGAGCTCGGACGCGGCCGGCCTCCGCACGGCGTTCACTTGCTTTTCTGCGCCCTCGGCGAGTGCGAGTGACCGTACGTGACGGCGAAAAGTCGACGTCCTCTGCTTTTCTGCGCCGTCTGCGAGAGATCGTACGTGACACGCGTTCTCTCCCCTTGATCGGATAGTCTTTCGGCGTGCATATAAAGGACGGGGGGCTCCGCGCCCTGCTGATGCTGACGGTCCTGGCGGCACCGCTGATGACGCCGGCCGCCGCCCAGGACCTCAAGGACGGCGAGGTCCTGGTTCGAATCGAAACCGCGCTCGGGATCATCGACGTTGCCGTGGACACGAAGCGCGCGCCGATCACGGCCGCGAACTTCTTGAAGTACGTGGACGGCAGGTTCTACGACGGTGGCCGCTTTCACCGCGCGACGCGGCCGGACAACTACACCCCTGTGCCGCCCGACAAGCCCGCCATGGCGATCATTCAGGGAGGGATCAACCCGGATCGGCGCCGGGAGGGGTTCGCGCCGATCCCCCTCGAGCGCACCAGCGTCACCGGCCTGAAGCACGGCGTCGGCACGGTATCGATGGCCCGCGCGGCCGCGGCCGACACGGCGCGCTCTGACTTCTTCATCTGCCTGGACGACCAGCCGTCCCTCGACTTCGGCGGCAAGCGGTTCGACGACGGGCAGGGCGGGGCCGCGTTCGCCCGGGTCGTGAACGGCCTGGACGTGGTCCGTCGTATCCAGCAGCAATCCACGAACGACAAAGCCGACACGCCGATGGGCAAGCAGGCTCTGATGCCACCGGTCACCATCGCGCGGATGTCGCGCATCCAACGGGAGCACGCACCATGAGGCGCACAACCATTGCCATCACCGCCGTTATCGCGTTCGCCGCCGTGCAGCCGCGAGCGGAACTGGCGCCGCCCGCAAAAGCCCTGCACACGCCGACGATGGCGCAATTCATGAGCGCCGGGTACCCGATGGAGCTCGTCGGCGCGAAGAAAGCCGACCGCATCGCCTGGATCTCGAACGACAAGGGGCTGCGGAACGTCTTCACGGCCGCCGCGCCGGAGTTCCGCCCCGTCCGCGTCACCTCGTTCATGAAAGACAACGGCGTCGACACCACACAGCTCTCGATCTCGGACGATGGGACGACGGTGCTGTTCACGCGGGGACATGGCGCGAACAACAGTGACTGGGTCGCGAGCCCCGAGGCGGATCCGAACGGCGTCGAGCGCGCCCTCTGGGCGGCGAAGACGACCGCCCCCGGCGTGTCGTGGCGGCTCGCCGAAGGCAGCAGCGGCGTGCTCTCCCCGGACGGACGCTTCGTCGCGTACGCGAAAGAGGGACAGATCTTTCGAGTGCCGACGGCGCCGGGGCCGCGCGTCGCGGACATTGACAAAGGGCTGAAGCCCTACATCCGCGTCTGGGGCACGAACAGCAATCCCCTCTGGTCGCCCAGCGGCAGGAAACTGGCGTTCGTCAGCCGCCGCAACGACCACAGCTTCATCGCGGTGCACGACAACGCCACGCGCACGGTGACCTACATGTC
>JANOJK010000879.1:0-4074 GCA_031408165.1 Acidobacteriota bacterium
TGGCCGCGCCGGCCGCAAGACGCGCGAACACCTGGCGGCGCGAGAGTCGCTGCGCAGAGTCTTTCGCGAGACCGTCGAACCAGTCATCCATCGCCATACAGATACCTGTCCTCAGTGCGCCAGGTGGCTGCCCGGATTACGGACCGCCATGTGCGCCAGCCGCAACTCCGATTCCCCCTTGGACACCAACGCGAGAATCGGGGCGGCGCCGCTGGCCACACCCGATGCGATACGACCCTGTTCGTCGATGAGATAGGCCATAGGCGTGCTGAACTTCGCGTAGAGCCGCGAAATCTCCCAGTGCGCCTGGAGCGCGACCGGCAGCGTCACACCGCACTCGGCGAGCTTGCGGCGATTGGCGTCCACGCCGCCCCGGCTCACGACGAGCACCGCGAGGCCCGATCGGCGCGCGGTTTCCTCCAGCAGCGGCAGGAGCGTGGTGCAGGGACCGCAGGACGGATCCGAGAACACGAGCAGCAACCGGCGGCCCGCAAAGTCAGCGAGCGCGATGTCGCGGCCCTCGAGGGTCGGCAGCCGGAACGCCGGCGCAATAGTGCCCGGCTCGAGGCCGGAGCGCTGGATGCGGCTCGACGCGAGCGACCGATCCGCGAATACGCGGCGCGACGCCAGCTCTGACGGTAACGCTTCGAGCGCCGCTTCGACACTGTCGATCCGGACGAGCATGCGCCCGTTCTGGCGCAGGAGCCCATACAGCATCCAGGACGCCACCAGCACCGCCAGCAACAAGAGCGCGACGACGGCCGAGAGGATCATGACCATATCAGTGGACGTAGGGCAACGCGGACGTTCTGAGGTACGTCCACTCGGATGCGACAATTCCCCAGAGGATCTGGTCGAGGTACTGGCCATTGCGCAGGAAGGACTTGCGAAGGACGCCCTCCTGCGTGGCGCCAAGCTTGCGAAGCGCCGCGTTGCCGCGGCCGTTCGCCACAGCCGCGCGTGCCTCGAGGCGCTGCACGCCCACGTGCTCGAACACGAACGCGATCACCGCCGCGGCGCTCTCCTGGAACAGCCCCGTGCCCCAGAACGCCGAGCCCAAGGCGAAGCCCCATTCCGCATTCATGAATCCCGGGTCCAGCTGGCGCACCTGGATGATCCCCACCGCGTCGTCGCACCCGTCCGGCACGATGCCGAAGCAGATATAGCGGCCCGACGCCTGCTCGCTCAGCGTCCACGCGATGAATCGCTCGAAGCCCACGGCGGTCGCCGGGGGAGGCGAAATGAACCGGGTCACTTCCTCGGTCGTCAGTTTCTCGAGCAGCGAGGGCGCGTCGGACATCCGCAGCTGCCGGAGCGTGGCCGGGCCCGCATGCAGGCACGGCAGCTGGACCCGCCAGTCAACGGGAGCAGCAGAGATCGGCGCCGGCGCGACGACAGCGGTGCCCAGGCGCGGCTCGGTCATGGTGCGTGTGATGATTTCCATGTGGGTGCTTCGTTACTGAAGGGAAAACATGCCCCACACGATGTTGGTGCCCCAGATGATGCTCTTCACCGAGAGTGAGCCCCACGCGGTGCTGCCAAGGTCCGGTCCGGCCGTGCCCCACACGATGTTGTCGCCTTCAGTCTCGCCGATGAGCCCGCTGCCCCAGACGATATTCGTGCCCCACACGATGTTGTCGCTCTCGGCGTCCATCGTGCCCCACACGATGTTGTCGCTCTCGGTGTCCATCGTGCCCCACACGATGTTGTCCCCTTCGGTGTCCATCGTGCCCCACACGATGTTCAGCGCCCACCAGGGCTGATTCTCGAACACCGTCGTGCCCCGGACAATGTAGGTCCCCCAGACGATGTTCTGGGCCCACGCGACATCCTGTCCGCCAATGGTGGTGTAGGTGTTGACGCCCGACTCCAGCCACCAGGACCCGACGGGCGCCGCGGTGTTGATGGACCGCGCGAGCTCCGCCGCGCCGCCGACATTGAGCGCCCCCGCGCCCTGCCGCAACGAATCGATGTCGTTGCCGGCGTCGTCGCGCAGGCGGAGCGCCGTGAACTGGAGGACCGCTTTCGCCGCGTTCGGCGTCAGGGCGGAATACCCGCCGTGCGCGCCGCGATTGGCTTCGAGCATCACCGCCACCGCGCCGGTCGTCACCGCCGAGGCCATGCTCGTGCCGCTCAGCATCATGTGGTTGGCGTCGATCCGCAGCAACGGGAAATTGCGGTAGAGGGTCTGCGATCTCGCGGCATTGGAGCCGAGGCGATGGCCCGGGGCGAGGAGGTCCGGCTTGACCTGGCCGTCATACCAGGTCGGACCCGCGGAGCTGTACGGGGCGACGCGGTCGTCGCCGCGTCCGACGGTGCCCAGATGGTCGAGGGCCCCCGCGGTGATCGCGGACGGGGCGTTGCCCGGCGAGGTGATGCCCGCGTATCCCGGCAGCTTCGTCACCGGGTTCCGGCCGACGTTGCCAGCCGCGGTGACGACGATGATGCCCGCGCGCGAGGCCGCTTCGACCGCCTGCACCAGCGGGTCGGTCGTCGCCGATTCGTAAATCGGATGTCCGAGCGAGAGGTTGATGATGTCGATGCCGAGCAGGTCCTTGTTGGCGACGGCAAACGCGAGCGCATCGATGACGTCGCTCGTCCTGCCGGCTCCCTGCGCGTCGAGCACCTTCATGCCGATGAGATGCACGCCCGGCGCGACGCCGGTGAACTGGTTGCCGAGTGCGCCGCTGCTGGCGATGAGGCCCGCGACGTGCGTGCCGTGGCCGTTGTCGTCGTACGCCGCGGCGAACCTGCCGCCGCCGCTGACGAAATCGTAGAACGCCGTGAAGCGCCCCTGGAGGTCCGTCGACGGCCTGATGCCGGTATCGATGATGGCAATGCCGACCCCCTTGCCCGTGGGGCTCGCGGGCGTCAGGCCGAGCGTCGCGCGCAGCACGGTCGCGGCCGGATTGACAGGCACCGCCGATGACGGCGGCTTGGCGAACGACGTCACCACCGCATTCAGCGACAGCGTGTCGGTCCCCAGTTGCGCCGCCAACTGGTCGAGCTGATCGACGCGGAGCTTCGTCGAGACGGCGTTGATGCCAGGCTGTTCGCTCTCGATCTTGACGCCGTTGGCTTTCAGCCAGGCGCGCACGGCGCCAATCTGACCGGGCTTCGCCCGGACGATGACCGGCTGAACGCTCGTCGCGGTTGTTTCGACGGCGTGCCGAAGCGCGCGGTCCAGCTTGCGGGTGGATGCCGAATCGCCCGCGAGAACAGGACTGGAAACCAGGCCCGCGAGGACGAAGAGGATGAGTGCGGCGGAAATGCGTTTGATTATTGCCATGGAAGCACGCTCTCAACATAGCAATAGTCGAGCCGGAACTCTGCCGTTACCAGTACCATATGTAACACGTTGTCCCGGCGGCACTTGATGAGCTCGGTGGATTAGTCTGACTGGGGGGAGACGCTCCATTGTGGGACACGCGCGAGGGATTATTCGCTGATCGTAGCGGTATAACTGTAGCGTCCTCTATAGGTTATGTGATGTTGGCCTGTTCTGGTACGCACTGTAACAAAGCCGCACACATGGCTGCCCCCGATTGGCACACCTTACTCGTGCCGCAGGGCCAGAATGGGGTCGATGCGGCTGGCACGGTGGGCCGGAATAAAGCCCGCCGCAGCCGAGACGAAGGTCAGCAGCGCCACCGTTGAACCGGCGATCCAGGGATCGCGCGCCTCGATGCCATAGAGCTGCGACGAGACGAAGGTCCCGGACGCCATCGCAGCGGGGATGCCGATCGCGAGACCAATGGCGAGGAGCACGAGCACTTCGCTCATGACCAGCCAGATCACCACGCCCCGCGGCGAGC
Organism: Acidobacteriota bacterium; assembly: GCA_031408165.1. GTDB lineage: Bacteria > Acidobacteriota > Vicinamibacteria > Vicinamibacterales > 2-12-FULL-66-21 > JAICSD01. The sequence continues at coordinate 3,816 of JANOJK010000879.1, forward strand.
CCAGGGCGAGCCGGATGCCCAGCTCCTTCCGCCGTCTGGCGACCACAAACGCCATCACGCCGTAGAGGCCGACCGAGGCGAGAATCGTGGCGAGCAGGCCGAAGCCGGCCGAGAGGAGCGCGATCAGCCGATCGGTCAAGAGCGTCTGATCGAGCTGCGATTCGACGGTCTTCATCTCGTAGACCGGCATCGAGGCGTCGAGTTGCTTCACCTCGTTGCGGATCAGATTCGCTGCCGCCGCGGAACCGGTCTGCGCGCG
>JANOJK010000370.1:0-6653 GCA_031408165.1 Acidobacteriota bacterium
TCATCGGTGACATCCACGGGCAGTGCGACAAACTCGAGGCTCTTCTGCACAAACTGGGATATCGGAACGGGCATGGAGCATGGCGCCATCCAGAGCGGCAGGCGATCTTTGTCGGCGACTTCGTGGATCGCGGACCGGAACAGGTGCGAAGCGTGACGACGGTGCGCCGCATGGTAGATGCCGGCGTCGCCCACGCGGTCATGGGCAACCACGACCTCAACGCCATCGCTTGGCACACGCGCGACCCGGCCTGCCCAGGCGACTACCTTCGCTCCCATCACAGTGCTAAATGGGGACCCCAGAACCGGCACCAACACGCCGCATTCCTTGCGGAAGTCGAGCACACGCCAGCCCTGCAGGCCGAGATCATCGACTGGTTCCTGACGCTTCCATTGTGGCTTGAGCTGCCGGGCGTCCGCATCGTCCACGCGTGTTGGCATGCGCCGTTCAGGGCATGGCTCGCCCAGCATCTGCACGGGGGGCGGCTCACCCGAAAGTTGATGGTCGATGCGACCGCCGAGGATCGTAGAGAAGGACACCCCGACGCCGAGCATCTTCAAGGCCGTCGATTGCCTCACGAAGGGCATCGAGATCCCTCTGCCTCCGGGACACCACTTCACGGACAAGGACGGCATTCTACGAGATCGAGTACGGGTCCGGTGGTGGGCCGAGAGCGCCACCACTTACCGCACGGCCGCCATGCTCTCACCCACGGAGCGTGAGCGGCTGCCCGACATGCCCGTCCCCGCCCATACGCGCGTCTCGCTCGAAGGCAGGCCCGTCGTCTTCGGGCACTCCTGGCTCACAGGCACGCCATCACTTGAGTCCACCCGCTATGCCTGTGTGGACTACAGCGCGGGCAACGGTGGCCCGCTGGTGGCGTACCGCTTCGACGGCGAGCCGGACCTCATGCCAGCGCATCTGGACTGGGTTGACTGACTGAATCCGTGAGCACGCGCAAGCAGTGCGCTCATGGGGACACATCGAACTAAACGCTCCGGAAGTGCGTGCTACCCTCGCATGTCGCTTCAACGAGTCACCGGGTAGGCAGACGTGAAATCAATGATGAGACGGATGACAATTGGCGGATTGCAGACATGACGTCCTTGGGTTCGACGCACTCAACGCCCATCTTGGTGAGCCCGAAGGGCTTCGCCGCACTTCGCAGGGCTGGTCTCGACAGCTTCGGGGGGGAGGCCGCGCATCGTGAAAAGTTCATCCAGGACCTCGTTCATGACCAGCCGGCGGTCATTCCGATGCTCGACATTGAGCCCGCATACACACCCCTCATCTCTGTATGCCGCGAGCTCGGAACGCCGGCAGGATTCCTGGACAACCTCTGGATCACGCCCGAAGGCGGCCTTGTCCTCGGTGAGTGCAAGCTGGTCAGAAATCCGCAAGCCCGTCGCGAGGTCGTTGCCCAGGCGCTCGACTATGCGCGTGGGGTTTCGGCCTGGAAGTTCGATGAACTGGAGCGCCAAGCAGCCAAGGCCCGGAACCAGCCGGCCTTCAAGCTTTGGGATCTAGTGTCCGAACGCACTGAGCTGGATGAGGCTCAGTTCCATGATGCCGTGCAGCGGAGGCTCACTGCCGGCCGCGTCATGGTGCTCATCATCGGAGATGGCATCAGAGAAGGAGCCGAGGCTTTGACGGCGTACCTGCAGCTACATGCTGGCTTTCACGCGGGTCTCGCTTTGGTGGATCTCTCGATTTGGGACTTGGGCGACGGCTCGCTGATCGTCGTGCCCCGTGTGCCCATGCGGACTGTTCTCGTGGAACGGGGAGTGGTTACGTTCGACGTAACCGGTGCTTTACAGGTCGTGGCCCCAGTCCTTCCTGGAGCAAACGCGAGCTCGACGAACGCACACACTGCCTCAGAGGCAGAGTTCTTCGAGCAACTTCGGTCTAGGCGGCCGGAGTTGGTGGATGGGCTACGCGCCTTCTCGGCGGAGCTGTCGAGCGTTGGCATTACGCCTGAGTTCAGGAAGTCGCTCGTACTTCGCTGGATGCCGTCGCCAGACTTCAAAGGATCTGCCGGTTACATCGACTCGTTCGGATCGGTGTGGTTGGCAGATAGCGTCGCCGCAGCCGTGCGATTCCGCAACGAGGCAGCCGCGAGCCGGTACCTCGAAGCCGTTGCGGCTGCAGTCGGAGGCTCGGTCAAGCTTCAGACGAGCTATCCGACCGTCGTCGGTCCCAGCGGTCGAACTGTTCACCTCTCCGACTTGCTGCCGGTGCGGGACAAGTGGCTCGCCGCCATCAAGGAATACGTGTCCGAGCTCTCGCAGACCCTGAAGCTTGAGCAGGAGGGAGAGTGACGCCGATGGCTGCGACGAGGTGTCGTGTGCGCAGGCTGCAATCGTGGCGACGTCAATGTGGCCCCCGCAGACGGGGGGCCCAATAGACGGGGGGGACGTTAACGGATTGCTCGGACCCAGGCCCCACGGCCCACAGGCAGATTGGCCACGCGATCACGGCCTACCGCCGCACCACGGCGCAGATTTCCCCGCCGCGACGCGCCACCGGGCCCCACCCCCGCGCTCGGCTCGTCTCGCTTCGCGCGCTCGCCGGGCCGCTGGCGCTCACGAGCGCGTGGACGTGGAGGTTTAGATTGAGGCTCCCGCCAAATCGCTGGATCACGGCGCCCCCACGACCATCCGTGACGCCGTCGTCGCGCGCGCAAGGACCCGAGCACGGCGCGAACGATCACCGCGACGACGCCGTGGCACATCGAGGTTTAGTCGGACCGCGCGCTCGCTGCCTAGAGGAGATGCCCGACGGCGGGGCGGAAACCGAGCGTCTCCAGGAACTCCTTTGAGATCTCCGCCGGCTGGACCTTCGGAAACGGAAGGTCCCCATGCCTCGCGCGTGGAGTCGAGAGAGCAGTTGCTTCAGGCGGGCTCCATCGTCCTCGATGAACGTGCGGAGCGACACAATCTCCGCCCTGCGGGGCGCTCGCCGGCGGACCCGCCTCTGCGTTCTCCTCCGGACCCACCCACATATCCACAGAGACCCGCGCTTGACGGGCAAGTCGCAATCATCTCCGCCAGCATCCGCCTGCCGAGGCGAATAGGTTGCCGAAGGGGATCCGATGGTGAAGGTCGGCCGCCTCGCCCGGGAGTTGTACGAGTGGCTCGCCCCGAGAGAACGAGTTGAAATACCTGACGCCGGTGTCGCGGTCAGCGGAGGGCCAGCAACTTCTCGTTCTCCCGGTCGAGTGCCTTGATCGCCTCCTGAATCACGTCGACCTCGGCGCCATCGAACAAGGGTTCACCGCACTGCGTACAGACCCATGCGGGGATGGCATCCCAGTGGAGGTGGTAACCGGCGCGATCGATACCGAAGGGCGCCGTACCCCGGACGAGACGGCCCTTGCAGTGAAGGCACTCCATTACGTCCTCCAGCGGAAATCGGCAGACCACTGCGTGGGATCCGGCAGATAGACCGTGATGACGGCAAGGTAATCCGCCTTCGGCGAGCATACCACGTGGACCGGCCGGCCCTCAGGAACGGCCAGCATCAGGCAGCTGAGTCCGCGCACATCCCCTGGATAGTCCTCTATGACGTCTCCTCGCACAACAACGGCTTCGACTTCGGATCTGGAAATGATCGGCGTCGGTCGAGCCATCGCCTTGACCGCATGCGGCAGAAAGAGAATCCTCCTTGCCGCTGCCGCTCTGACTCGTTGCACGATTTCGGTGTCGTCGTTCATCGGCCAATCGTGTGCATTTGTAGCACAAGCGTTGTGTTCGAATCGCCCTGAAACGCGAGTCCCCGCCCTCGCGCTAGCGCTTCGGCGCGGCGCCGGACCCTGGCCCCCGACACATTTTCCTTTTAATTAAACGGTGCGCTTTTCAGCACTCTGCTAGTCGGACCGCGCCCTCGCTGCGTAGAGTAGATACCGGCCGGCGGGGCGGAACCCGAGCGTCTCCAGGAACTCCTGTGAGATTTCCGCCGGGTGGACTTTGGAAAACCGGAACGTCCCCATGCCCAGTCGAGCGAGCAGTTGCTTCAGACGGGCTCCACCATCCTCGATGAAAGAGCGCAGCAACAGAATCTCCGTTCCCTCCCCTTCGCGCGTCGCATAAAGGAGGCAGGCCTCGATTCGCTCGTCGGAGGCGACGGCGAATCCGGCGATGTCGTCCTTCCTAGCCGTGAGGGTCTCGACCGAGCGCTCCCAGCACACCTGCGGATGCGCCTCTCCCAGGAGATCATTGGCGGTGAGATCGTCGACAGAGACAGGAATCACAAACCCGCCGGGATCGCCTGCCCTGAGCGAGCGGGGGCTCTCGGCGCGAGTCGAAGGGTTCTCCTCGCGCTGCAGGACGTAGTCAGTGAGAAGCGCTTCCCCGACATATCCACTGGCGCTGAAGAGCCCGCAGGCAGCGAAGAGCGTCTCGGGGACTTCGGCGATCATTCGAGGGGGCCCGAGAATTGCCAGCTTCGAGCTGAGCGAGGTCAGCAGGTGACGGCCATGGCCCTGTCGCACATGATCGGGATGGACGGCGATCTTGTGGATGAGGGTACCGGTCGGCCGTTTGGCGCCGATCAGGACACCGATCGGGTCGGCGCCCGAGAAGGCGACCATGCAGCTGCTGCACCAGACCTGAAGGTGGCGGATCGACCACTTGAACGAGGCCGGCGTCACGGGCGGCTCGTCGGGAAAGTACGGAGACCAGCAACGATTCAGCGCATCGACGAGCAGCGCCACGTCGTCCGTCCGGCAGAAGCGATAGGACGACATCCTTTAGCCGGGGGACTTCGTCCCCCGGACCCCCTTACACGCTTCCGCCTTCGCCAAGGCTATGGCGGACCTCGCCGGAGCGGTCGCGTCGCAAACTCTCCGCGACCGCGAAGCCGGGCGCTCGCGGGGGCCCCAAGCCCCGCTCGCCTCCGCTGAAGCTTCGGCGACGCTTGCCGAAGCGCCTGCGGCGCGAAGGCGGCCGGTCGCGTGGCTCGCTCGCTTTCGCTCGTTCGCATCGGCACAAAGCGCCTCGGTCTCGCAGGATCACTCCTGGCGAGGGGCCGCCGACACCGATCTCACCTCGTTGAGGTAGCCACCACCCGCAGTGGCCGGGTCCGCTGGCGGCTGCAGCGCCGCCCCCGCGTCGCCGTTGCCATGCGGGGCCTCGTGAGTTGGCGCGGCGCGCGACGGCGTTGGGGGGTCCGGCGGGGCGAAGCCCCCCGGTGAAGAAGCGGAGTAGGTCGAGATCATCTCGGCCATCATCTTCTTGCCGAACTCGATTCCGTCCTCGACGAGTGTGAGGTCAATCGCGCTCACGGCGCGCTCCCGCGCCAGCTCCTCGACCCGCTCCTGCGTCTTGTTCCGCATGAAACCGGCCGGGACGCGGAAGATCCGCTGCACCGCGTCGTCGGTCCAATTGAATGTGGAAATCAGCGGGTTTTTCTTGTCGTCACGAGCAATCAGTCTGGTTTCATTTTCCCAGACCTGACGACTGCGCCCCGCCCGCCGCTAGAGCTTCGACGAGGCTTGGCGCAGCGCCCGCGGACGCCGGAATATCCAGCGGCGATCCCGTCTCCTCCTCGATCACCTGTCGGGCGAAGTCGAGCGTGATCGCGTCGAGCCTCTTCATGCGCGCGCTCTTTTCGACGCGCGCCTTGACGCGGCGGCGCTGATAGGCGTTCTTCATGGTCCAGAGGCCCTTCCGGGCCTCCTCCGACCAGCGAAGCTTGCGCCCGTCGTAAGTGGTCTCTTCCTCGAGACCTCCCTCGACCTCCGCGATCTTTTCGATCATCTCGCGGGAGATGACCTCGAAATCCGTAGAGCCGCAGACGGTGCACTTCACGGCGCCGCTCTGCGTGGCCGTCACGCCGCAGGACCGGCACATCGACACGGGGCCGGCCTTGGCCCGCTCGAGCGCCACCGCTTCGGCCAGCGCCTTGGTCGCGTTCTGGGCACCCTTCGGCATGAACCGATCCATGGCTTCGTCGATCACGGCACTCGTGACCACCGAATGCCCCTTCTCGAGCGCCAGGCGAAGGACCCCGGTGCGGGCGATGCCCTTGACCTGCTCGGGCACGCGCGTCATCCGCGCCTCGGCTTCGGGTGTCCACCGGACGGTCTCCTCGGCGCGCACGTCGAGCCGCGGCACCTCGAGGCGCGTGGACAGGAGGACGTCGCAGGGCGCGGCACGGAGAATGTTCTCCACGTTGCTCCCCAGCGCCTTCTCGTCCTTCGGACTGTGGACGCCAATCCGCCCGAGCACGAGGAGCCAGGGACTTGTCTTGCGCGCGTGGTCGATGATCTTCTGGAAGGGCTTGCCGTCGAGAAGCGTCTTCTTGATCTCGACGCCCATCTCGTTCGCCATCCGCTCGGCCACCTCGAGATGCGACTGATAGATCTGCGCCAGCCCGGTGTCGATGATCTCCTCGTGGAGCTGATTCTGCTCCTCGAAGCGGAAGACCTTCGCCGCCTGCTCGGTGAGGACGCCGACGATGCCGTTGAAGACGGAATAGTGCAGGTAGGGATCGTAGACGGCGATCGTTTCCACCTTCTTGCCGAACTGGCGAGCCAGGTCGACGGCGGTCATGAATGCGCCGAACGACTGGGGACTTCCGTCGATGCCGACCAGGATCGTGTCCCGCTCGGGCTCGTCCTTCTCGGGGACGTGCTTGATCACCCAGACGTCGCG
>JANOJK010000409.1:0-2352 GCA_031408165.1 Acidobacteriota bacterium
TCCTTCGTGGTTGCAAACGCCGCGTCGTCCGACACCGCGCACGACGAGGCGGGCGCCTGTGCGAGGGCGACTGTAGCGATTAAGGCCCCGATCACGTCGCCCATCCTAGCCTAGGCAGGCTGATGAAAAACGCGAAGCTGCCAAGGCAGAAGGCACAAGGCAGAAGGCAGGACACTGAGATCGCGCCGCAAATCTACAGTCTGCATTTTGCCTTCTACCTTTTGCCTTCAGGTTGGCACTTTTTCGGCAACCTGCTTGACCCCGGGGCCCGGTCTGTAAATGCCTGGACGCGAGTGTAGTCATTTACAGACCCGCCCCGGGACGACGCGCGTCCGCGCCCTGCGTCCCGTGGTGCAAGTCCGGCGTCGCACCAAGCCGGGAGTATTTGAAGGAGGCGCAGCGCCGTCAGCGGGGGATGCATCGCCCGCCGAATGCAGCGGCCTTGCACCACGGGCGGCTTGGCCTGCATCCTGCAGACTGCCCGGCGAATGTCGTTGAAAGGGCTCGTCGATCCGGCTCAGCAGGAGGTCGTCCGGGAGGAGCGGCGCATCCTGAACGACCTCCGCACGAGCCTTGTCCGCTTCGGCGCGAGCGACGAGAACATGGCCCCCCTGGAGCGGTCCATCGAGCAGCTCGACGAGCTGTTCCTGCTCGTCGTCGTCGGAGAGTTCAACGCCGGGAAGAGCGCCTTCATCAACGCCCTGGCCGGCCAGCGGCTCATGGAAGAGGGTGTCACGCCGACGACGGCGCATGTGACGCCCGTCCGGATCGACGACATCAACATCGTCGACACGCCCGGGACCAACGCGATCATCCGCGAGCACGAGCAGATCACGTCCGAGTACGTGCCCCGCGCCGACCTGGTGCTGTTTGTGACCTCCGCCGACCGTCCGTTCACTGAGACCGAGCGCCTGTTCCTCGAGCGGATCCGCGACTGGGGGAAGAAGGTCGTCGTCGTCATCAACAAGATCGACATCCTCGCCGGGGAGAAGGAGGCGGGCGAGGTGCGGGCCTACGTGGCGGACAACGCGCGGCGGCTGCTCGGCGTCACGCCGGAGATCTTCCCGGTCAGCGCGAGGGCGGCGTTGCTTGCGAAGACGGGGCAACCGCAGCTCTGGACGTCGAGCGGGTTCGAGCCGCTCGAGCGCTACATCAAGTCCACGCTCGACCAGGGGGCTCGGATGCAGCTGAAGCTGATGAATCCCCTCGGCGTCGGCGCCGCGCTGATCGATCGCTACGCCGCCGCGACGCGCGAGCGCGCGGGCGCGCTGCAGGGTGACGTCGCGCTCCTCGACGACGTCGAGACCCAGCTCGGGTTCTTCGAGCAGGACATGGCGCGCGAGTTCGAGGGGCGCATGGCGACGGTCGACAACGTGCTGCTCGAGATGGAGCGCCGCGGCCACGACTTCTTCGACGACACGATGCGGATCGGCCGCGTGATGGACCTGCTGAACCGTTCGCGCGTGCAGGAGGGCTTCGAGCGGCAGGTCGTCGCCGACGCGCCACAGCAGATCGAAAAGCGCGTCAACGAGCTGATCGACTGGCTCGTCGACGCGGACTTCCGTCAGTGGGAGCGCATCACGAAGCACCTCGCCGATCGGCGCCGCGCCTTCCGCGATCGCATCGTCGGGCAATCGCACGAGGACGAGGAGTCGCGCCCCTTTCACGACGAGCGCCGGCGGATGGTGGACACGGTCGGGCGCGCCGCGCAGACCGTCGTCGATACCTACGATCGCCGGCGCGAGGCGAGCCAGCTCGCGGACGGCGCGCGCAACGCCGTCGCCACCGCGGCCGCGGCGGGCGCCGGTGCGCTCGGTCTTGGCACGCTCATCACCATCGCCGCGAGCACGGCCGCCGCCGACGTGACGGGGATTGTCCTGGCGAGCGTCGTGGCCGCGCTGGGCTTCTTCATCATCCCGGCCAAGCGGAGCAAGGCCAAGGCGGAGATGCGCGCCAAGATCGCGGACGTGCGCGCCCGGCTGTCGACCGCACTGCGCGCGCAGTTCCAGGAGGAGATTGGCCGCAGCACGGCGCGCATGCGCGAGAGCATCGGCCCGTACAGCCGCTTCGTGCGATCGGAAGGCGAGAAGCTCAGCGAGACCGACACGCGCCTCACCCAGCTGCGAACCGACCTCGACGCGATCCGCCAGCGCGTCGGCGCCATGGCGGCGTAGGACCGCTCCCAGAGCTTGCAGCGGACCCGGCTCGAGCCTGCAACCCGGCCACCGCCTGCCTCGTATTCCACTCTATGAAGGTAGCTGCGCTCGCCACCGGCCTCGCCGTAATCCTCCTGGTTTCCTCAACCGCCGCGAACCTGCCGGCTCAGGCGACCTCCGGCCAACCCGTCGACAA
>JANOJK010000412.1:0-1977 GCA_031408165.1 Acidobacteriota bacterium
CCCCTAACGGCGTAGAATCAAGACGATGACGCTCACCGCCTGGCTGCTCACGGCGACTGTCGTTCTGTTCGCGGCGGACACTCCTGCCGGGGTCCGCGTGCACGTCTACACCTCGACGGCCGCGAGCGGCCAGCATACCGAGGAAGAGAAGGGGCGCCTCGCCGCGGTCGACGACCTGCGCGACGCCCTGCGGAAAAAAAAGGGCATCACGATCGTGGATGACCGCCTCCAGGCGCAGGTCCAGATCGAGGTCACCAGCCGCGAGGAGCGCGAGCCGCCCTCCGGCGGATTCGGCGGCAAGATGATCACCGGTCTCGGCGACTACATCATCCGCGTCCACATCGAGGCGGGCGAGGACCAGGCGGAACTGAAGGGGATCGGCCAGGGCACATGGGGCCGCGCGGCAAAGGACGCCGCGGAGCGGATCCTGAAGTGGATCGCGCGCCACGAGCCGAAGAAACAGGGGAGCCCGCAGTGACCAATGCCACGAGCGATCCGGAAAGCTCACGAACATCACCACAATCACGACGTCCTTGGTGGTCGTTGTGGTCTTTATGAGATTCGTGCTGAGATCGTGACACGAGCAGACTTGGAAGGGCCCTACAGCCGCGGCAGCGACAACCCGCCGTCCACGTTGATGATGCTCCCCGTGGCGTAGGGGGCGTCACCCCGCAGCAGCGCCGCCACGATCCGGCCCACGTCGTCGGGCTGCCCCCAGCGGCCCTCCGGGACCAGGCCGCCGGCGATCCGGCGGTCGTAGACCTCCTTCACGCCCGCGGTCATGTCGGTCTCGATGATCCCCGGCCGCACTTCGTAGACCGGGATGCCGTGGCCCGCGAGGCGGACGGCGAACAACCGGGCGGCCATCGACAGGCCGGCCTTGCTGACGCAATACTCGCCGAGGTTCACCGACGCCATCTCGGCCGACACCGACGTGATGAAGACGATTGACGCGGTGAAGGAGGCATCGGCTGTGCGCCGCGCCACCTGTTCGCGCGCGACGGCCTGCGTGAGGAAATACGGCCCCTGCAGGTTGGTGCGCATCAGCTCCTCGAAGCTGTCCTCCTGGGCGTCGAGGAGGTCGGCGCGCACTCGAGGCGCGCGGCCGGCGTTGTTGACGAGCGCGTGCAGGGCGCCGTAGTTCGCGCGCAACGCATGGACCAGACGCGTGCGGTCGCCGGGACTGGCGAGGTCGGCGGCCTCATAGTCCACGGACCGGCCCTCCTGGCGCAGTTCGTCGAGCGTGCCCGAGACATCCGCCTCCGCGCGCATGCCGCACAGCACGAGGTTCCACCCCTCGCGCGCCAGCGCGCGCGCGATGCCGAGCCCGATGCCGCGGGTGCCGCCGGTCACGAGCGCAGTCGGGTGGCCCGTGACACGCGCGCTCGTCGCGGTCATGGGGCGCCTCCCGCATCCGGACCGAAAAACGCGAGGTACGGGCGGTTCCCGGCGAGACGCGTGACGTACAGGGCCGCTTCGCGCGCGTGGTAGTCCCCCCACTGGCTCGACTCGCCGCGCGGCGTAACGGCGCCGGGCGGCACGTAGTCCCAGTGGTTCGGCCGGTGATACACCGAGTGGAGGAGCAGCCCCTGGTGATTCGGATCGACGCTGAGGTACGGCCCGGCTTCGTCGACGAGCGTGTCGAGGACGCGCAACCCTGCCTGCTGGTAGCGATCCGCGTCGGCGGCCTGTCCCTTTCGGCCCAGGATGTGCGACAGCCGCAGCAGCCCCTGCGCGCCGATCGCGGCGGCTGAACTGTCGACGGGCTCGTGCTCGTTGAACGGATCGGCGGGGCGGTCGCGCCAGTCGCGCAGCGACGCGAGCCCGGGCGCCCCGGCGTCCCAGTAGGGCACGCCGTCGGCGGCCGCGATGTCGATGTAGTGGTCGCACGTGGCGCGGGCCGCGGTGAGCATCATCTCCTCCGCCGACGGGCGGCCGCCGCAGCCGTCGAGCTCCGCGTCGGACACCGTTCCGAGG
>JANOJK010000462.1:0-2481 GCA_031408165.1 Acidobacteriota bacterium
CGCGACCAGGCGATCAACATGCCGAACGTCATGACCGAACCCCGCCACTACGGCATGCACCGCCACTTCACGGCCGCGGGCTCGGTCCTGATGTTCGGCGGCGGCATCAGGAAGGGCGTCGTCTACGGCAAGACGGCCGACCAGCGCCCGTGCACGACGATCGAAAACCCGGTCCCCGTCGAGAACCTGCACGCGACGATGTATCACGCGCTGGGGATCGCGCCCGATACGTCCTACATGGTGGAGAAGCGGCCCGTGTACGTCACGACGGACGGCAAAGGCAAAGTCATCACCGATCTCTTTGGCTGAAGGGCGCCGATCATGAAAACGACTCGACGCGAGTTCCTCGCGGCCGCGGCGGCCGCACCGATCGTGTCCCCCATCCTGCTCGGCATGCAGGACAAGGCCGGCACGAAGGCGCCGGTCATGGGCCAGGGGGCCTATACCTACGAGGCGATCCACGACTGGGGCACGCTACCCTCGTCCATCAAGTACGGCAACACGCACGGCGTGGTGCAGGACTCGCAGGGCCGCATGTACGTCCATCACACGGTGTACGCCGACAGCGAGATCCCCGATTCGATGGTCGTGTTCGACGAGAGCGGGCGATTCGTCAGGTCGTGGGGCAAGGAGTTCCGCGGCGTCGCCCATGGTCTGCACCTCCGCAAGGAAGGGGGCGACGAGTTCCTGTATCTCACCGTCAATGCGACCAACGCGCGGCTGACGCCGCAGCCGCTGATGCAGGCGGTGGTGCTGAAGACGACCCTGGCGGGGGAGATCGTCTGGAAGATCGACGGGCCGCCTGACGTGCCGCAGTACAAGGCTGTTGGTGATGGTTCGGCGCCGAGATACAACCCCACCAACGTGGCGATTGCGCCCAACGGCGATGTCTACGTCGGCGACGGGTACGGGTCCTCTTTCATCAATCAGTACACCAGCAAGGCGGCGCACATCCGCACGTTCGGCGGCCGGGGCGCCGAACCGGGGCAGCTGGCGGAGCCGCACGGCCTCTGGATCGACACCCGCGGCACCGCGCCGGTGCTCGTCGTCGCGGACCGCCGCAACAACCGCCTGCAACGGTTCACCCTCGACGGCCGGCATCTCGATTTCGTGCCCGGCTTCCGGCTGCCGTGTCACTTTGACGAGCGCCAGGGCCTCGTGGTCGTCCCGGACCTGCACGGGCGCGTCACCCTGATGGACCGTGCCAACCAGATCGTTGCGCACCTGGGGGACTCGAACCCGACCGCTGGCTATCCGCTGCGCACCAAGCCGCGGGATCAGTTCATCCCCGGCCAGTTCATCTGTCCGCACGGTGCGTGCTTCGATCGCGACGGCAACATCTTCGTCGTGGAATGGGTCGAGGTCGGACGGGTGACGAAGCTGCGGAAGGTCGCCTGAAGATTGCGGCCACGATCGCCAGGCGCGGGCGAGTAACGGCCCACGGCTCTACACGAAGGTCACAAAGGTCACTAAGGTCACCAAGGCAAATGAATCAGCTTCGTGATCTTTGTGGCCTTGGTGATCTCTGTGAAGGAGCCGTCGGCCGTGACGAGCCGTCGGCCGTGACCGTGGCGGCCCGCGACCTCTTGATGAATTCGCGGCGATCCATGGTCCCCGGCCGGGCATTATAATCAGCCGCCCGATATATGACCCGCCTGGCTGTCCGGTGACCTCGAACGCTTCCCCCTCGTCGCAGGTCTCGCTCATCCGTGGCCTGGGCCTGCTGGCAGCGACCGCGCTCGTGGTCGGGGACGTCATCGGCACGGGCGTCTTTCTCAAGGCGCGCGTGATGACGTGCAACGTCGGCACGCCCGGCATGGTGGTGACGGTCTGGGTGGTCGCGGGTCTTCTGAGCCTGGCGGGCGCGCTCACCTACGCCGAGCTGGCGGTGCTGATGCCCCGCGCGGGCGGGGAATACGTCTTCATCCGCGAAGCCTACGGGCGTCTCTGGGGGTTCCTCTACGGCTGGACGCGCTTCTTCGTGGCCAGCACCGGCGGCCTTGCCGGGCTCGCCGCGGGGTTCGCGATCTTTCTGAACATCGCGAGCGGCGGCGCCCTTCAGGCGCATGCCCTCGTGCTGCCGCTCGGCGGGCGCGAGGTGTCCATCGGCGCGGTGACGATCGTCGCCAGCGCCGCGATCCTGCTCGTCACGCTCATCAACTGTACGGCGGTATCGGTCGGGGGGCGCATCGCCTCGGTGATGGCCACGCTCAAGGTCGCGCTGGTGCTCGGCGTGGGCATCGGCGCGTTCGTCCTCGCGGACGGCGACTGGGGGCATTACGCGATGTCGGCGGCCGGCGGGACGTGCGAGGGCGTTCCCGACGCCGCGCGCGGCGGGCTCGCGGGCTTCGGTGCGGCGATGCTCGGGGCGATGTGGGCGTACAACGGGTGGAACGAGGTCACCTACGTCGCCGGTGAGGTCGAGAATCCGTCGCGCAACCTTCCTCTGGCCATCATCGGCGGGATCGGGATCATCGCGAC
>JANOJK010000883.1:0-2691 GCA_031408165.1 Acidobacteriota bacterium
GGCGGGCATCGAGATCCTCGAGTACAACCGCACGATGCTCCACTTGAAGACGATGGTCGTCGACGGGAAGTGGTTCACGATCGGCACCACCAACTTCGACAACCGGTCGTTCGCGCACAACGAAGAGAACAACACCTGCGGATACGACGCCCCGCTGGCAGCCGAGTTCCAGAAGATGTTCGAGCAGGACGTCGCGGGTTGTGATCGCCTGGACCTGAAGACCTGGCAGCGCCGCGGCCTCTGGCGCCGCGCCCAGGAAGTGGTCGCGGCCTTTTTCGAAGAGCAGATCTGAACTGGCGGATGTCGATTGCGCGCAGCAACTGGACGTCGTTCACTGGACCCAGTTCTCCACGCGCAGGCCCGGATAGCCCTCGAAGTCCGCCGTGTTGTTGGTCACGAGGGTCAGATCGGCGCTGATGGCGTGCGCCGCGATGAGCCGATCGAGGGCGTCACGTTTCCGGTCGCGGACCGCCGCACGGATGACACCGTAGGACGCGGCGGCGGGCGCATCGAATGCCAGGGCCGGGATCTCCTCGAGCAGGGCGTCGAGCGCCCTTTCATTGCGCGCGCGATGGGCGGCGTCCGCCTCGACGCCGAAACGGAGCTCCGCCAGCGTGATGGCCGACATCCCGACGTCGCCGACACGCAGGACCGCGAACCTGCGCGCCACCGCGGGCGATGCTTCCTTCATCAGGTAGATGCAGATGTTGGTGTCGAGCAGGTAGCGCATGTCGGACGCCGCTACCAGCCGGAGCGGTTGCGCTCAGGATTCGCCGGACGGCCGCCCGCCATGAAGTTCCCTGCGAACGCCCTGAACTTCTTCAGGACGTTGGTCAGCGGCCGGCCCACGGGCCTGATGATCAGGCTGTCGCCACGCCGCTCGATCTCCACGTCGTCTGCCAGAGCTTCGAAGTGGAGCTCCTTGGGGATGCGAACCGCCAGCGAGTTGCCGCTCTTGAACAGTCGTGTCCGCATGGGGCTGTGCTCCTTCGACGGGCGCTGACCGTCTTGTATATACGAGTATACACAAGACGTCGAGGCCAGTCGCGCTCGCCTCGATCGGGCTGACGCTGTCCCCGGGCCTGCCTCTGGATGCCGCACGAGCCACACCTTAAGCACAAAGTTCACGAAGTCCACGAAGACCACCAGGTTCTTTGTGATCTCTGTGAACTTCGTGAGCTTGGTGCCGATCCGTGGAGCGTCTCAGTCTTCGACGCAGGTCACCGCACCGTGCTCGCGGCCGAAGATGCGGTGCCCCGCCCGCACAGACTTCAAGGTCGCGCCAGTGTTCACGCTTCGTAGTACTTCTTGTACATCCCTCGGCGGAACACCCAGCCGCCCAGCGGCCCGAGCCAGTTGAGGACGTGGTACATGTAGCCGAGATCGGTGATCTCGATCAGGTTGCCGTCGAAGTCCTTCACGAAGAACAGCCAGTGCCCGCGCGGCGACTGCTCCGGCGGGCTGACGATCTCGAGACCTTTGCGCACCAGGTAGTCGTGCCACTTGCGGATGCCGCGGACGTTCAGGCAGATATGAGTGGGCCCCACGCGGTTCCACACGACCGGCAGCGGCGGCTGCGGCGGCTCGAAATGAAAGATCTCGATCACCGCCCCGCCGGGAATGCGGATCCATCCGATCTTGCACGTGGCGCCCGGCACGTCCACGCCGAAGAACCCGCGCACGCGATCGGGTGGCGCGTCCGACACGCCGACCAGCGGGCAGCCGAACACGTCCCAGTAGAACCGGACGGCCCTGTTGAAGTTGGATACCGTGATGCCGCTGTGGCTGAAGGATCGGGCTTTCATGGCGTAGGGCTCAGGACAGGTCGGAGATCATATGGTCCGCGACTCGGAGCGCCTGGGCCGCGATGGTCAGCCCGGGATTCACTGCCGCAGACGAGGGGAAGAACGACGCGTCCACGACGAAGAGGTTAGCGACGTCGTGCGCGCGGCAGAAGGGATCGAGCACCGACGCTCGCGCATCGGCGCCGAAGCAGAGCGTGCCGCACTGGTGCGTCGTGTTGCGGTTGCCGTGCGTGTGCGTCACCACGAGCCAGAAGCCGAGCTTCCGGAGGATGCGCTGCGCCTCCTTGACCAGCATCCGGTGGGGGACGACGTTGTTGGGACGGTACTCGAGACGAATCCGCCCGTCCCGTTCGACCGTGACGCGATTGTCCACCCTCGGCAGATCCTCGGACATCGCCAGCCAGTCCACCCCGCGCGACACCCACGCCTCGAACGCCCACAACGGGACCCACGGGACGACGGTCTGCGCCATGACGCCGTGGGTCCGCCCCTGCGACTGGATCTGGCCGAGCGGATAGGGCACGCCCGGCCCGCGCAGGTAGTAGTCGTTGATCGCCACCGTCTTCTGGAACACCGTCGCGTTGGGCCGGAACGGATGGAACCCCTGCATCATCGTCGCGAGGTGCGCCATGTAACGCTTCCCCACCAGGCCGGACGAGTTCGCGAGGCCCGCGGGATGCTTGTCGCCAGCCGAGCGCAGCAGCAGCGCCGCGGAATTGACCGCGCCACACGACACGACGAACCGATCCGCCTCGACGCGGACGCGCCCGCCGTCGCGCTCGATCTCCGCGGCCACCACTTTCCCGCCGGAGGGATCGGTCGTCAGGCGTTCCACGCGGGCATTGGTCCAGAGCGTCACGTTGGGCCGCTGCATCGCCGGACGGAT
>JANOJK010000885.1:0-2454 GCA_031408165.1 Acidobacteriota bacterium
GCCGAGCCCCGCGGGTGAGAACGCCATGAAGCCCACCGACTGGAACGAGGTCCGGTTCACCGTCCACGGCAACCACATCGTCACCTGGGTGAACGGCGTGCTGGCGCTCGACTACACCGACCCGAAGCCCAAGTTCACCGATGGCATCATCGCGCTCCAGCTCCACTCGGGCGGCGAGGGCAAGATGCGGTTCAAGGACCTCGCGATCCGCGAGATCAAGTAAAGCCGCATTCG
The DNA here is from genome assembly GCA_031408165.1 of Acidobacteriota bacterium. GTDB lineage: Bacteria > Acidobacteriota > Vicinamibacteria > Vicinamibacterales > 2-12-FULL-66-21 > JAICSD01. The sequence continues at coordinate 235 of JANOJK010000885.1, forward strand.
CCCGAGCCGTATTGTGAGCGCATTCCGAACGCTTGCCGCGCTGGCCGTCCTGGCGCCGCTGTTCGTGCCGGAGATTTCGGCCCCGGCGGCCGGGCAGCGCGCATCATCCGCGGAGCGCCAGGCGGTCGACGTCATCGTCTACGGAGGCACGGCCGGCGGTGTCATCGCCGCCGTTGCAGCCGCGCGCGAAGGGCTGCGCGTGACGATCGTCACGCCGGATCGCCACCTCGGGGGAATGGTGTCGGGCGGCCTTGGCTGGACCGATTACGGCAAGAAGCCGGTCATCGGCGGCTACTCCCTGGAGTTCTTCGAGCGCGTGGGGCGCAAGTACGGAAGGGCGATCGAGTGGCATTTCGAGCCCCACGTCGCGGAGGCGGTGTTCGACGAGCTCGTGAAGGAAGCGGGCGTGACGGTCGTCCGCGGCCGGCTGCGCGAGACGCGCGGGGTGTTGAAGTCGGGCGCGACGCTCGACGCCATCGTCACCGATGGGGGCGAGACGTTCCGGGGAAGAATCTTCGTGGACGCGACCTACGAGGGTGACCTCATGGCGCAAGCCGGCGTGTCCTATACCTGGGGGCGCGAGGGCACGTCGGAGTACGGCGAGTCGCTCGCGGGGGTTCGCGACCGCACGCCGTTTCACCAGTTCCGCGCGGCGGTGTCGCCGCTCGACGCGCGCGGCGCGCTGCTGCCGGAGATCACGGCGCGTTCGGCCGACGCCGTCGGCGCCGCAGACAAGCGGGTCCAGGCCTACAATTTCCGGCTCTGCATGACGCGCACCGAGGAGAATCGCGTGCCGTGGCCGAAGCCCGCCCGCTACGACGCGGCGCGTTACGCCCTGCTCGCGCGGTACCTCCCCGCCCTCCAGGCAGCGGTCGGCCGTCCGCTGGCCATCAACGACGTCATGAAGGCGGACCTGCTGCAGAACGGCAAGACCGATACGAACAACAACGGCGCGTTCTCGACCGACTTCATCGGCGGCAGCTACGGGTACCCGGAGGGCAGCTACGCGACGCGCGCCCGCATCCGCCAGGCGCACGTGGACTACATCCAGGGATTCCTGTACTTTCTGGCCACCGATACGCGCGTGCCCGCGAGCCTCTCCGCGGAAATGAAGACCTGGGGCCTCTGCAAGGACGAGTTCGCCGACACGAACCACTGGCCGTACCAGCTGTACGTGCGCGAGGCGCGGCGGATGATCGGCGAGTACGTCATGTCGCAGAAAGACATCCAGACCGAGCTCGCCAAGCCCGATCCCATCGGGATGGGCTCTTACAACAGCGACTCCCACAACGTACAGCGCCGGCCGGCTGTCGACGGCGCCTCCGTCGAGAACGAGGGGGACATGCAGGTGCCCGTCACGCCGTACCAGATTCCGTACCGCGTCATGCTGCCGAAACGCGCGCAGGCGACGAACCTGCTCGTCCCGGTCTGCTTCTCTGCGACGCACGTCGCTTATTCGACTCTCCGGATGGAACCGCAGTACATGATCATCGGCCATGCCGCCGGGGTCGCCGCGAAAATGGCTATTGCCGGCGGGCGCGCGGTGCAGGACGTCGACGCCGCGGCGCTCGGGACGACGCTGCGGTCGCAGCGGGCCGTGTTCGAGTACAAACCGTAGCGCCGCCACGTCATGCAGGTGCGCGTGCACGCCGATTCGTCACACCTTGCGGCTGCCGCAGCCGCCGAGGCGGCCGCGAGGATCCGGTCGGCGCTCGCGGCCCGTGGCCGCGCCCGCATCGTGGCCGCGACCGGCGCGTCGCAGATCGCGTTTCTCGACTGTCTCGTGCGCGAGCCGGATCTCGACTGGCGCGCCGTCGAAATGTTTCACCTCGACGAGTACATCGGTCTCCCCGCCGAGCATCCCGCGAGCTTCCGCCGGTATCTCCTCGAACGCCTGATCCGGCCCGCCGGCATCACCCGGTACCACCTGCTGGACGATCAGGGGGATCCCTCGCGGGTGTGCCGCGAGATGGGGGCCCGCCTGAAGGAGGAACCGGTGGATGTCGCGTTTGTCGGCATCGGCGAGAATGCGCACCTGGCCTTCAACGACCCGCCGGCCGATTTCGAGACGACCGCCCCCTACATCCTCGTCGATCTCGACGCACGCTGCCGGCAGCAGCAGGTGGGGGAGGGCTGGTTCGCGGGCGTCGACGACGTGCCGGCCCGCGCCATCTCGATGTCGATCCGGCAGATTCTCGAGGCCAGGGCGATCGTCTGCGT
>JANOJK010000480.1:0-1950 GCA_031408165.1 Acidobacteriota bacterium
GAAATACGCCGCCACGACCATGATCAGGACGCCGTTCACTTGCAGCACCAGCGGTGCTGAGGTCAGGCTCGCGGCGTAGCCCGCGGCGAGGCTTCCGAGCGGCATCCCGCCGCGGAACGCCACCATGTAGATGCTCATGACGCGCCCGCGCAGGTGGTCGGGGACGATCAGCTGCACCAGCGACGAGGTCATCGAGAACGTCATCAGCAGCGCCGCGCCGCTGAAGAAGAGGAGCATGTCGCTCAGCCAGACGATCCGCGACAGGGCGAAGGCCGTGACGAGCGCGCCGAAGGCGGCCTGGATGACGAGCAGCGTCCACCCCATGTGCCTGAAGCGCCCCAGCCATGCCACGATCAGCGCGCCGCAGACCGCCCCCGCGCCAGAGAACGCCATCATGTGGCTGAAGCGGTTGATGTCGCCGTGGAAGATGTCGCGCGCAAAGACCGGCAGGAACGTCAGCAGCGGCAGCCCCAGGAACGTCGTCAGCGCCGCGAGAATCGTCAGTCCGACGATCGCGGGTTCCCCCTTCGCGTAGCGCAGCCCTCCCTTCAGCTCCTGCATCATCGGCTTGGGATCGGCGGGCTTCACGTGCTTGATCGACATCGACAGCAGCGCGACGATTACGACGAAGAACGAGAGGCCGTTGAGGCCGAAGCACGCCGCCCCTCCCCAGGCGGCGAGCGTCGCGCCGGCGAGCAGCGGCCCGACGATGCGCGCGAGATTGAACTGGATCGAGTTGAGCGCGATCGCATTGGGCAGATCCTTCTTCGCGACGAGCGAGGGGATGAGCGCCTGGTACGCCGGCCCGCCGAACGCCTGCCCGAGCCCCGCTGCGAACGACAGCAGCAGAATGTATTCGACGCGCACGCGGTCCAGGTAGATGAGCGCGGCGAGGGTGAACGCGGTCGCCATCTGCACCAGCTGCGATCCCAGCAGCACGTGCCGGCGATCGTGGCGGTCGGCGACGACGCCGCCGATCAGCGTGAAGAGGAGGATCGGGAGCTGCCCGAAGAAATTGTCCAGGCCAAGGTAGAACGACGAGTGCGTCAGCTCGAAGACCAGCCAGGACTGGGCGACCTGCTGCATCCAGTTCCCGACCGTGGACGTGAAGGCGCCGAACCACAGCACGCGGAAATCCCGGTAGTGGAAGGCGGCGAACGCCCGGCCGATGATGGGATTGCGGTGAGGGGACGGGGTTTCGGGTGCGGCGACGCTGGACAACAGCCACTAGTTTACGGCCACACACCAGCGCATGGACAGCCACACCCTGGTCTCGAGCGGCAATCAGAGGGAAAACACCATCTATCAGGCGGTTACGGGGGGACGGACTTGATCGCGGGGGGGTGTGGGCATATACTCCCACGAAGGCGAACAAAAGGCGAAAATGCGAGCCGCACTCGAATCCCTCCTCCGCGCCCGCAAGCTGGATGTCACCCTGACGGCCGCGCCCGGAGCGCTCGCCCCGCCTCCCGAGCGGATTGCCCCTACGGGGTGTCCCAATCTCGACGGCGCGCTGGGCGGCGGGCTGCGGCGTGGGCACCTCTCGGAGATTGCCGGCGCCGCCTCCAGCGGCGCCACGACGATCGCGGTGGCGGCCATGACGGCCGCGGCGGCGCGCGGTGAAGCGGTCGCGCTCGTCGATGCGGCCGACACCTTCGATCCGGCCTCCGCCGCGGCATGCGGCCTCGACCTGTCGCGCCTGCTGTGGGTCCGCGACACCGGTGACGCCTCGCGCGCGCTGAAGGCCTTCTCGCTGATTCTGCAGGCGGGCGGCTTCGGGCTGGTCATCCTCGATCTCGCGGACGTGCCGGCGGCGGCGCTGCGGCGGTACCCCTGGACCACGTGGATGCGGGTCGCGCGGATGGTGGAGCGGAGCGACACGGCGGCGCTCCTGGTCGTACGCGAGCGCCTCGCGCGGAGTGCCGGCGGCGTGACCGTGGCGCTCGAGCC
>JANOJK010000501.1:0-9065 GCA_031408165.1 Acidobacteriota bacterium
TACTGCGTGACGTTGATGTTCTCGAACCGCAGGTAGGTCTCGCCATCGTCATGGGTCAGCGCGACGCCGCCGTCGCTGCCGATCCAGAACCGCTTCTTGTTGTGCGGATCGAGCCAGATCGCGTGCCAGCAGTGCATGCCGCTCGGCGCCGGCGCCGTGGACGGCGCGCCACCCCCGGCGCCACCGCCGCCGCCACCGCCGCGGCCGGTCGGGATGAGCGTCTTCCCGCCGTCAACCGAACGGTCGAACGAGATGTTGTAGTGGTAGGTCTCCTTGTCGTTGAAGGGGCTGATCGCGACGTGGTTGTAGTAGAACGGCCGGCGGTTGTAGCGGTTCATGAACTGCCAGGTCTCGCCGCCGTCCTCCTCCGACCGGTAGATGCCGGCGCCGATCTTCGACCTGTCGGCGAACTCGGGGCTGTTCGGCGCGGGCTGATACTCCGCCTCGACGTGCGCCATCACGACCTTCGGGTTGCCCCGCGCGATCGCGAGTCCGATCTTGCCGGTCTTTCCCGCCGGGAGCCCTTTCGTCAGCTTCTTGAAGGTCTTCCCGCCGTCGGTCGTCTTGAAGATGCCGCCGTGCGCGCCGCCGCTGTCGAGGTTCCACGCGGTGCGCTTGCGCTCCCAGAACCCGACGTAGAGCGTGTTCGGGTTGGACGGGTCCATGCGCGCTTCGATCGCGCCGGTCCACGCGTCGGCCGGCAGGTTGTGCGAGAGCCTCGTCCAGGTCTTGCCGCCGTCGATGGTCTTGTAGAAACCGCGATCGCCGCCCTTGGCGTAAATGCTGCCGATGGCCGCCACGTACACGATGTTGGGATCGGTCGGGTGCACGATGATGGAGCCGATGTTGAAGCTGTCCTTCAGGCCCATGTGGGTGAAGGTCTTGCCGCCGTCCGTGGACTTGTAGATGCCGTCGCCCCACGCGGCGGAGTTGCGCCCGCATTCCTCGCCGGTTCCGACCCAGATGATGTTCGGATCCTTCTGGAAGATCGCGACGTCGCCGATCGACGCGGAGCCGTAGTTCTCGAAAATCGGCGTCCACGTCACACCCGCGTTGGTGGATTTGAACACGCCGCCCGACGCGCTGCCGACCACCACGTGCGCGAAATCGCTTTCCAGCGCGTCGACCGCCGAGATGCGGCCGACCAGATTGGCGTTGCCGATGTTGCGCCACTTCAGCGACGCGACCACCGGGTCGGTGGAATACGACGCAGGCCCCTGCACCTGCAGCGCCCCCTGGCCCTGGGCCAGCAGGCTCCACGACACGATGACCGCATAGACCGGCAGCAGAACTGCCAGCGGGCGTAGAGCTGGTTTCAAAACCGCTGCTGCGGGAGGAAGGCCACCATTTGCGCCGTGGCCGGCACGAAAAACCTGCACTTCACGGCCACTCTGCAAACGGTGGCCTCCCTCCCGACTCCCCGGGTCCGGTTTTGAAACCACTTCTAGACTCTTCATATCCGCCCTCCACGGGTGACGTTGCGAAGTGGGCGGATTATATCCAAAGTGCGAAGAGCGACGTGCGATGTGAGATGTGCGATGGTGCTCTTCGTGCCACGGCCCACGGCTTTTTCACGAGGGTCCCCAAGATCACAAAGGTCACAAGGATCTGTCAGAACAAACAGTCCTTCTGCCCACGTGCCCTAGCCAGGCAGTGGTTTCAAAAACCGGACCCGATGTGCGAGGGGCGACGGGCGAAGTGCGGGGACGACTGCAGACTGCAGAACCCGGGAGCCTGCCAACGCTCGACGACGGTACGCAGTTATAGTGACGGGCGTCCATGCGCCGGCTCGTGGTCCTCGGACTTCTCTTCCTCGGGATTGCCGCCCCCGCCGTCGCGCAGGCGGCGCGGGAGCTTCGCTGGGCCGCCGACCCCGAAGGGGGCGCGCCGTACGTCGAAGCGAATCCGGCGGATCCCTCGAAGCTCGAGGGGTTCGACGTGGACGTCGCGGGTCTCCTCGCGCGGCGGCTGGGGCGCACGCCCCGCTTCGTGCTCGTCGCGTTCACGCAAATCGATCAATCCGTCGCGCGCGGCGACGCCGACATCGGCCTCAGCGGCGTCGAAGACACGCCAGCCCGCCGCGCCGCGATGGCGGTCACGATTCCGTACTACGAATTCCGCGAAGTGCTCGTCGTCCGCGAGGCCGACAGGGCGCGGCTGCGGACCCTGGCCGATCTCGCCGGCCGCCGCGTCGGGACCCTGGGCGGCACCATCGCCTACGAGATCCTGCTGCGCGCCGGGGCGCGCAGCGGACTGCAGGCGGTGTCATACGACGACGATGTGCATCCGTATAGCGACCTCGCGCTCGGCCGCGTAGACGCCGTGCTGCTGGACGACGTCATCGCCAACCGGCGGGCCGCGCCCGGGCTGGTCGTGCAGCCGGACGCCGTCGCCGTGGGCCATTACGTCGGCGTGCTCGCGCCTGGAGACACGGCGCTCCGGGACGCGATCGACGAGGCGCTCCGCGCCGCGATGCGCGACGGATCGCTGGAGCAGATCTTCCGCCGGTGGAAGGTCTGGAACGACGATCAGGCCGGACTCTACGCGCGACTGCTCGCCGGGGTGCCCGTGCCTCCGGTGAGCGGCGTCGACGGGGAAATCGGAGCCGCGGGCATGTCCCGCCTCGAGGCCACGCGGCGCTACCTGCCGGCGCTCTTCAGGGCCGCCGGCGTCACGCTGCTCCTCTCCTGCCTCTCGATGGCGGCGGCGGTCGCGCTCGGGGTGGCGATCGCCAGCGGGCGCGTTTACGGAACCGGCCTCGTCCGGCTCGTGCTCACGGGGTACGTCGAACTGATGCGGGGCACGCCGCTCCTCCTGCAGCTCTTCGTCATCTATTACGGCCTCGCGGCCGCCATCAAGCTCCCCGCCTTTGGCGCGGCGCTCGTCGGACTGGCCCTCAACTACGCTGCCTACGAAAGCGAGATCTACCGCGGCGCGCTCGAAGCCGTGTCCACGGGACAGCTCGAGGCAGCGCGGACGCTCGGATTACGCGAGCGCCAGGTGCTGACGCTCGTCCGCGGGCCTCAGGCGTTCCGGCTCGCCCTCGCCCCGATGACCAACGACTTCGTCGCCCTTCTGAAGGACTCGTCGCTGGTCTCCGTGCTCACCGTCATGGAGCTGACCAAGCAGACCCAGATTTTCGCGACCAACCTCGGGAGCTGGATCATCCCCGGGACCCTCTGCGCGCTGCTGTATCTGGCGATGTCCATGCCCATCGCCGCGGTGGCGCGGCGCCTCGAGCGCCGGTGGAAGAGGCCGACGGCATGAGCGCCACCGTCCTCGACGTCCGCGGCGTCCGCCTCCGGCGAGGGACGCGCCAGATCCTGACCGGCATGAGCTTCAGCGTCCCGCGCGGAAGCCTCGTCGCGCTCATGGGTCCGTCCGGCTCCGGCAAGACGACGATGCTGCGCGTCATCGCGGCCCTGGAGACCTTCGACGAAGGGACCATCGCGGTCGACGACGTGGTCGTGACCGGCGGGCGCCCGCTTGCGGGTGCCGAGCTGCGGCGCCTCCGCAGCCGCGTCGGACTGGTCTTCCAGTTCCATCACTTGTTCGAGCACCTGACGGCGCTGAAGAACGTGACGCTCGCCCCCGTGCACGCGCACGGCGTCGCGCCCGCCGCGGCCGACGCGCGCGCTCGCGACCTGTTGCGCGCCCTCGGCGTGGACCATCGCGCCGGCGCCCTGCCGCGCGAGCTGTCGGGTGGTGAAGCGCAGCGCGTCGCCATCGCCCGCGCCCTGGCGGTGGACCCGCCGGTGCTGATGATGGACGAGCCGACCGCGTCGCTCGATCCGCCGCGCCGCGCGGAGCTCGGCGCGCTGCTCCGTGGACTGGCCGCGCAGGGGCGGGCGATCCTCGTCTCGACCCACGACGAAGACTTCGCCCGGGAATGGACGACGGCCGTCTTGCGTCTCGAGGACGGCGCGGTCGCCTGACCGGGCTATACTGCCGCGTCATGCAACCACTCCTCGCGGAAGCCATCGGCACGATGATCCTCGTCCTGCTCGGGGACGGCGTCGTCGCCAACGTCCTGCTCGATCGCACCAAGGGCCAGAACAGCGGCTGGATCGTCATCGCCATGGGATGGGCCGTGGCGGTGACGATTGCCGTGTATGCCGTCGGCCGGATCAGCGGCGCGCACCTCAACCCGGCCGTCACCATCGCCCTTGCGACGATCGGAAGCTTTTCCTGGGCCGAGGTGCCGGGCTATCTGGCGGCGCAGATGATCGGCGCGATCCTGGGCGCGGTACTGGTGTGGCTGGCCTATCTCCCACACTGGCGCGCCACGGCGGATCCCGGCTCCAAGCTCGCGGTGTTCTGCACCGGCCCGGCCATCAGCCACAGCCCGTCCAACGCGATCACGGAGATCATCGGGACCGCCGTCCTCGTGTTCGGCATCCTCGCCATTGCGGCCAACGCGCAGACCCTCAACAAGCCCGGTGACGTGGATTTGTCGTTTGTGTTCAGCCGCGGCCTCCAGCCGCTGCTGGTCGGCGTGCTCGTGCTCGGCATCGGCCTGTCGCTCGGCGGCCCGACGGGCTACGCGATCAATCCCGCGCGCGACCTGGGCCCGCGCATCGCCCACGCGCTCCTCCCCATCCCGGGCAAGGGGGCGTCGGGCTGGTCGTACGCATGGATTCCCGTCATCGCCCCCATCGTCGGCGGCATCGCCGGCGCGGGCCTCTACGCCATCATCGGCTTCTAAAGGACGGACATGGCCCGTTACGTCGGAGCGCTCGACCAGGGGACCACGAGCACGCGGTTCATGGTGTTCGACAAGGGCGGCAACGAGATCTCCCGCCACCAGCTCGAACACGAACAGATCCTGCCGCAGCCGGGATGGGTCGAGCACGACCCCCTCGAGATCGCGGCGCGCAGCGACGAGGTGATCGCGCGCGCGATGCGCAACGCCAACCTCACGGCGTCGGACCTCGCCGCCATCGGCGTCACCAACCAGCGCGAAACGACCATCGTCTGGAACCCCAGGACGGGGCGCCCCTGGTACAACGCCATCGTCTGGCAGGACACGCGGACCGACCGGATCATCAACGCCCTCACACCCGCGCAGGGCCAGGTGATTCGGACCCGCACCGGGCTCCCGCCCGCGACGTATTTCTCCGGCGCGAAGATCCAGTGGATCCTCGACAACGTCCCCGGCGTGCGCGAGGCGGCCGGGCGCGGCGAGGCGGTGTTCGGGAATCCCGATACGTGGTGCATCTGGAACCTCACCGGCGGCCGTGACGGCGGGGTGCACGCGACCGACGTCACCAACGCGAGCCGCACGATGCTCATGGATCTGCGGACGCTGCAGTGGGACGACGAGCTGCTCGCGATGTTCACGATTCCCCGCGCCATGCTCCCGGCGATCCGATCGTCGTCCGACCGGCAGGCCTTCGGCGTCACGCGGCGCGACGGCGCGATCGGGGGCGAGGTTCCAGTCGCGGGCGATCTCGGCGACCAGCAGGCGGCGACCGTCGGCCAGGTCTGCACCCGCCCCGGCGAAGCGAAGAACACCTACGGCACCGGCAACTTCATGCTGCTCAACACCGGCACGCAGATCGTCCCGTCGAAGGCGGGCCTGCTGACGACGGTGTGCTACCGGATGGGGGCGGAGACGATCTACGCGCTCGAAGGCTCGATCGCGGTCACGGGGTCCGCGGTGCAGTGGCTGCGCGACCAGCTCGGGATCATCGCCTCGGCGTCGGAAATCGAGGCGCTCGCGAACTCGGTGCCCGACAACGGCGGCATCTACTTCGTGCCGGCGTTCTCGGGCCTGTTCGCGCCCTACTGGCGGTCCGACGCGCGCGGCGCGATCGTCGGGCTCTCGCGCTTCAACACCAAAGCGCACCTCGCGCGCGCCACGCTCGAGGCGATCTGCTTCCAGACCCGCGCGGTCCTCGACGCCATGACGAAGGACTCGGGGGTCCGCCTCGAGGTGCTCAAGGTGGACGGGGGCGCGACGGTGAACGACACGCTCATGCAGCTCCAGGCCGATGTCCTCGGCGTCCCCGTCATGCGTCCCGTCGTCGCCGAGACGACGGCGCTCGGCGCCGCGTATGCCGCGGGTCTGGCGGTCGGGTTCTGGACCGACCTCGACGACATGCGCGAGAACTGGCGGATGGACAAGCGGTGGGAGCCGCGCTGGAGCGCGGACGAGCGTGACGCGGCCTACGCGGGATGGGAGAAGGCGGTCACGCGGACCCTGGACTGGGTATAGGAGGCACAATGCTCAGGCCACCAGGGCCGTCGGCAGCACCGCTACCGCTTCAACCCCGCTGCCCAGTTGACCACCAGCGTAATCGGGGTCAATGCCGCGCCCGCATCCCACGTGTTGAAGAGGAAGCGCTGACCGTCGGCTGAGACGGCGTAGGTCGATCGCGTCCCGAGCGCGGGCGCGAGCACGAATACCTCGAACAGCGCCTGTGGCCCGCCGACGTCGAGCGTGGAGCCGGTCGTGTCCACCGCCACCGCCATGATTTTGTTTGCGCGCGTGAAGAACAGTTCCTTTCCGTCCGCGCGCCAGTGCGGCGTCTCTCCGCCCTCCGGAGAGATCTCCCGTCGTCCGCCGCCGCCAGGAAATGACGCGATGTACACACGTCGCACGCCATCGTCGGCCACAGACACGTATGCCATCCAGCGGCCATCCGGTGAGATCTCCGCCGACGATTGGTTGCGATCCTCCGGCAGGAACGGGTAGGGCTTGCGACCGGCGATCGGCAGGATCCACAGCTTGCCGCGAGCGGCGCCGGTCGGAATCGTATAAACGAGAAATTGTCCGTCCGGCGAGAATCCGACGGGATGCTTGTCGGTGCGGTCGCGCAGCAACACCTCCTCTTCGCCCGTGCCGTCCACCGGTTTCTGAAACAGATCTGCGGCGGTCTCGCGCCGCGACGCATAGGCAAGACGGGCACCAGGGCCGGGCACCCACACTGCGCCGAAGCCGCCCGCGGCATCGAAGGTGAACCGCCGCGCCAGGTTGCGGGCGATGTCGAACAGCCACACGTCGGAGCGGCCCGACTGGGACGTCGTCGTCGCAGACGCCCATTTGCCGTCGGGCGACATCTGCACGTCGGAGTACGGCGCGGTCTCGCCGAGGAACCCGAGCCGTTTGCCCGTGCGGTCCAGCCACGTCAGCCGCGTGCCCACGGCGGGGCCACTCTGGAAGACCAGGACACCCGTCTGGGATACCGAGAACGCGCCAGTACCGGTCGAGGTGTTGATCTGGATGTCCTCGGCAACCCGTACCGGTTCGCCCGACAGCGCCAGCCGATCGGGATCGAAAGGCTGCGCCATGAGCGTCGATCCGCGCAGGAACAGGACGTGCCCGTTCGCATACTGGGCGGCCATGCCGTCGAGGAGCCGGGTCGGTTCGCCGGCATCGAGCGAGCCCACGTACACCGCCGACGGCAGAGCGCCGCCGCCCACGTTAGAGTAGAGAAAGTGTCGCCCGTCAGGCAGGAAGGACGGACTGACATGAATGCGCTCAGCCTCGCTGCGAATCCTGGTCACGGACACGCGGGGGCCGCCGTTCGCGGACACGCGCTGCACCACGTTGCCCGGACCGGTCAGGAGGATGACGTCGTCGCGACTCCAGCTCCCGGGAGGAGCATCGCTGGCGTCGCACACTGTGGACACGCTCCCACCCGTCGCCTCGATCTTCTTCAGCTTCCCCTCGGTATGAAACCCGATCCACCGGCTGTCGGGCGACCAGAACGGCGCCCCCGCCCCGGCCGTGCCCTTCAAGGGCTGGGCCTCGAGATCGTTCAAGGGACGGACCCACAGGACCGTCCGTCCGGAGGCGTCAGGTGCGACGAACGCGAGCCGCCGTCCGTCTGGCGAGATCTGCAGACGCCGCACGGGCGCGACGGTGAGCGCCGCGGGCGGAATGATGACCGCCCGGTACTCGCGCGCGTCCGGGACAGGACGGGTGTAGAGCAGCGAGGCGCCGAGGGCCAAGGCGGCGAGCGAGGCGGCGGTGAACAGCAGCCACGGAACGACCGCACGGCGACGGGTCTCTGATACCACCGGAGCCGGCGCCACCGTTTCCTCCGACCGCGCGTCCTTCAGCTCCAGACGCGCGGCGCCGATGTCAGGCAGCCGCTCGCGCCGGTCCTTTTCGAGGCATCGCCGCAGCAGCCTGCGGATCGCCGGGGGCGTGTCGGACGGCAACGCCGCCCAGTCGGGATCCGCGCGCACGATCGCGGCAAGCGTGTCGGTGACGTCTTCGCCGGCGAAGGGACGCCTGCCGGTCAGCATCTCGTAGAGCACGCATCCGAACGCCCAGATGTCCGCCCGCTTGTCGACCGGCTTCCCCTTCGCTTGCTCAGGCGCCATGTAGGCCGCCGTTCCGAGAATCACACCGAGGGCCGACATCTGGAACGGGCTGGTAATCGTCGGCGAATCGGCAGGGCTCGAGCCCCGCGCGACATCATCGCTGTGGCGCAGACCCTCAGGCCTGCCTGGATCCGTCGGCAGGAGGGCCTTCGCCAGCCCGAAATCCAGCACCTTCACCGTGCCGTCCGGGCGGACCTTGATGTTCGCCGGCTTCAGATCGCGATGGACGATCCCCTGCTCGTGCGCCGCTTCGAGCGCCTGGCCGATCTGCAGCGCGATCGGGACCGCCTCGTCCAGGGGGATCGCGCCTGCGCGCGCGAGGCGCTGCGACAGATCTTCCCCGTCCACAAGTTCCATGATCAGCGCAGTACCTTCGACGCCATACACCTGCGCGATGTGCGGATGGTTCAGCGCCGCGAGCGTCCGCGCCTCCCGATCGAACCGCGCCAGCCGTTCGGGATCGCGCGCGAAGAGATCCGGCAGCACCTTGATCGCCACGTCGCGGTGGAGCTTCGTGTCGCGGGCGCGATAGACCTCGCCCATGCCGCCCTTGCCGATGGCGGCCGTGATTTCGTACGGTCCGAGGCGGGCGCCGGGACTCAACGCCATTCAGTCGTTACCCAACCTCCAACCCCCAACCTCGAACCCCCAACCCCCAACCTCCAACCTCCAACCTCCAACCTCCAACCTCCAACCTCCAACCTCCAACCTCCAACCTCCAACCTCCAACC
>JANOJK010000888.1:0-1595 GCA_031408165.1 Acidobacteriota bacterium
GGCAAGCACGGCGAGGGCCTGGCCGCCCTGCTCGACCGCGCCGTCGACCGCGAGCTTGTCGACCCCACGAGCACCCCCGGAGAACACCGACACCCGCGATCGTGCGCACAGCCGGCCGAGTTCCGAGGCGAACGCGCTTCCCGTCGCATCCACGTCCCTCGAACCCACGATGGCGATCCCGCGATGGTTCAACGTTTCCGGAGGCCCGGCACCGAAGATCACTGGCGGCGCGTGGCCCTTGAGGCGCTCCTTGAGGCGCGACGGGTACAGCGGGTCCACGCGCGTCAACGACCAGATGCCGAGCGTCCCAAGGCGCTCGAGTTCGATGGCGAGCTGCCCGCCGCGCGCCAACAGGGCTGATATCCGCTCGGCCAACACCGGCGTGATGTTGAGATCCACCGCAAGTGAGGCCGCGGCAGCACCGAGGAGGGCTCCCGGCCGTTTGAAACTCGAGGCGTCGATGGCGCGTGCGACATCGTTCCACTCCGATCGGGAAAGCGGTTTGAGCTCCGAATCGCGTCGCGCAAGCGCGAGCTGTGTGCAAAGCAGCAGAATGACCTGGCTGTCTGAAGAAACTGTCGCCGGGCTCACGACGCGTCTCCTGCGCCTGCTGTCGTCGCCAATGCAACGGGAAAAACTCGTCCGCTACCGGCAGCCCGCAGCACGAACGCGCATTCTGTAAACGTCCAGCGCGAATCGACCATGTCGTCCACGAGCAAGACGGGGCCCTGGTCGATCGACCCCTGGATCTCGAACGCGTCCGCAATGTTCGCCATCTGCTGCGCACTATTCTCCATCGTCTTCTGCGGCGGAGTCTCGCGGCCTTTACGAAGCGCCTGAACAAATGGCAGGTGTAACGCCTGGGCCAGGCGCGCGGCGAAATCGGGAACGAGCGTCGGACGGCGAAGCGACGGCACGGCTGTGACCCAGACCGGGGCAGGCTGAGGTTGCCACACCAATCGGATCATGTCCGCGCATGCGGCAACGAGTTCGTCGTCGAATCGGCCGTGTTCATATTTGCCTTCAGCAACGCGGCGCCCCCATCCGGCGTCTCCCCACATGGAGAGCGCAAACCCGGCTTCGCATCGCAATTCCACCGGAATCTTCCCCTTGCGGTCGGCCATTCCCGAACTGGCCCACTGAACACGCGGCTCGATCCTGCGATTGGACCGCCGGAGGAAGTCGACGGCCTGTCGCACAAGTTCCCCGGACACTTCGGAGGCAAAGAAGTCGCCCGCACAGGCTGCACATTTGCCGCACGCGCGGGCGGTCGGATCGTCAAGCGAACTGACCACGCGCTCCATCAGACAGGTCGGACTGTCGACGAATGCCCGCATCTGCTCCACTTCGGCACGCCTGGTCTGGGTAACCCGCTCGAATCGCGCGGTATCAGGACGCCATGGGTTCGCTGTACGAAAGTACCGGGAGCCTGTTCGGGCGATCGCTCCATCCACCTCGAGAAACTTCAAGCACTGCTCCAGTTTTCCGCGACGCATGTTGATCCGCTGCTGCAGGTCGTTCAGCGTAACGCTTTCGGCGTCCTCGACGATATCAAGCACCTCTCGCAGCTGATCGACGCCTGGGAATGCGTTTCG
>JANOJK010000546.1:0-2250 GCA_031408165.1 Acidobacteriota bacterium
CAGAAGAAGCCCATCCAGCCCGTCGCGTCCGACTGCTCGAGGATCGCGCCGTCGGGGAGCTTCTCGCTGCGATCCACGACCGTGATGTTGTCGAGCCCGAGGAAGCCCCCCTCGAACACGTTCATCCCCTGGCTGTCGACCTTGTTCACCCACCACGCAAAGTTGATGAGCAGCTTCTGGAAGCACTTCTCCAGGAACTCCGTATCCGCCTTGCCCGAGCGCTCCTTCTCGACGTTGTAGACGCGCCAGCACGCCCACGCGTGCACCGGCGGGTTGAGGTCCGAGAACTCCCACTCATACGCCGGAATCTGCCCGTTGGGATGCTGGAACTGCTCGAAGAGCAGCACCCACAGGTTCTCCTTCGCGAAGAACGGATCGACCAGCGCGATCGCCACGCAGTGGAACGCGAGGTCCCACGCCGCGAACCACGGGTACTCCCACTTGTCGGGCATCGACAGGATGCGCATCGAGTTCAGATGCTTCCAGTGCGAGTTCCGGATGTTGTGGCGCGAGGCCGGCGGCGGCATGTCGGGGTTGTCCCCCTGCAGCCAGCGGTCGACGTCGAACAGGTAGATCTGCTTGGTCCACAGCATCCCGGCGAGCGCCTGGCGCTGCACCAGCTTCTCGTCCGGCGTCGCCCTGGGCGGATGGATCGACTCGTAGAACTCGTCGGCCTCCTTCCGGCGCTGGACGACCATCGCCTCGACCGTGCCCAGCGGATCCCGCATGGTCTCCGGCGTGAGCCGCAGGTGCCAGACGGTCGATTCTTTCGCCGGCACGCTCGCGGTGAAGTGGAACGCCGCCTTGGTCCCGTGCGCGTCGGGACTGACGGCCCCCGTGTCCCCCGTCACGACGTAGCGGTGGAACGCGTCCTTCACATACGGGCTCACGCTCGTTGAGCCGTACAGCCGCTCCGCGTTCGTTTCGTTGTTCGTGAAGAGCGCCTGCCCGTCCGCGGAGGCGTAGAGGTGCCGCGGGCCGAGCTTGTAGTCGAACATCAGGTTGGGCAGCGAATCGGCGTTCGAGTCGTCGGCCGTCAGCGACTGGAAGCCGTTGCCCGAGGGACCGCCCGTGATTACCGGCTGCTGCCGGCGCACCGCGCCCCAGCCCCATGTGTTCCGGAACCAGAGGTGCGGCAACACGTGCAACTCCGCGTCCTGTGGTCCGCGGTTGAACGCTTCGATGCGGATGCAGATGTCGTCCGGCCCGGCCTTGGCGTACTCGACGACCACGTCGAAGTACCGGTCCTCGTCGAACACGCCGCTGTCGAGCAGCTCGAACTCCATACCGCCGCCGCCGCGCCGGCGGTTCTCGTCGCGCAGGCGGCCGTACGGGTATTCGGCGTGCGGATACTTGTAAAGGATCTTCATGTAGGCGCCCGACGGCAGGGCGTCGGTGTAGAAGTAGTAATCCTTCACGTCCTCGCCGCGGTTGCCTTCCGCCGACGTCAGGCCGTACATCCGCTCCTTGAGGATCGCGTCCTTCCCGTTCCACAGGGCGAGCGCAAAAGTGAGCAGCTGGTAGCGGTCGCACAGTCCCGCGATCCCGTCCTCACCCCAGCGGTAGGCCTTGCTGCGCGCGTGGTCGTGCGGGAGATAGCTCCACGCGTCGCCACCCGGACTGTAATCCTCGCGCACCGTGCCCCAGGCCCGTTCGGTCACGTAGCAGCCCCAGCGTCGCCAGGCGGGCACAATCGCGGGAGTGGCGTCGGCAAGTCGCTCGTGTTCGGCGGTCAGTCGGGTCTTGGATGGCATGGGCGTGGGGTATTATCCGCGGGCAGACGATGCGTCGCAATCTTCTTGCATACTTTTCCGAGTTCGCCGGGACCGCCATCATGTTGTTCATCGGCGTGAGTGCCGTAGCCTTCATGTGGGCCCCCGGCTCCCCGGTGCCCGTGGTGCCTAACGGCGCCCTCAGGCGGTTGCTGACGGGCATTATGTTCGCTGGCGGCGCGACCGCCGTCGTCTATTCCCCGCTCGGGCAGATTAGTGGCGGCCACATCAATCCGGCCGTGACGCTGGCCTTCTGGCGCCTTGGGAAGGTGCCGGCCCGCGACGCGATGATCTACCTCGTCATGCAGTTTCTCGGGGCGTTCCTGGGCGCCTATGCGGCCGGCCTGGCCTGGGGGCCCCTCACGACCGGCGTCCAGTACGCCGCGACGGTACCGGGCGAAGGGTATTCGCAGGCCGGGGCGCTCGCAGCCGAAACCTTCATGACGTTCCTGCTCGTGTTCCTGATCTTCGTCTGCGT